>DFYK01000100.1:11434-39359 GCA_002383605.1 Proteiniphilum sp. UBA4084
CATCCCGAATAAATCCTGAAAAAAATATTAATAAACACATTTTATATGAGCAATCAACTTGAGAAAGTAAAAGAGCTTATTGAACTCCGTGAGAAAGCTCGGTTAGGCGGTGGCGAAAAAAGAATTGAATCGCAACATCTGAAAGGAAAATACACAGCCCGAGAGCGCATTGCCATGCTCCTGGATGAAGGCAGTTTCGAAGAATTTGACATGTTCGTGGAACACCGCTCCCACAACTTCGGCATGGAAAAAACAAAATTCCTGGGCGACGGGGTAGTTACCGGCTTTGGCACCATCGACGGGCGACTGATCTACGTTTTTGCACAGGATTTCACTGTCTCGGGAGGATCTCTTTCTGAAATGCATGCGCAGAAAATATGCAAGGTGATGGATCAGGCCTTGAAAATGGGTGCTCCGCTGATTGGGATCAACGACTCGGGCGGTGCGCGTATTCAGGAAGGCATCAACGCACTGGGCGGTTATGCCGAAATTTTTCAACGCAACATTCTGGCATCGGGCGTGATCCCGCAAATATCCGGAATCTTTGGCCCCTGCGCGGGGGGTGCGGTATATTCTCCGGCCCTCACCGACTTCATTATCATGACCCAGGGCACTTCCTACATGTTCCTTACCGGCCCCAAAGTGGTTAAAACGGTGACCGGAGAAGATGTAACCCAGGAACAACTGGGCGGTGCGTCGATACACGCAGCCAAATCGGGGGTATCGCAGTTTCAGGTACAGACAGAGGAGGATGGCATGAAGCTGATCCGCAAGTTACTCAGTTATATTCCCCAGAACAACATGGAGGAAGCGCCTCTGCAACCCAATGATGATCCCATTTACAGGTTGGAGGATGGTTTGAATGACATCATTCCCGACAGTCCCACCAAACCATACGACATGTATGAAGTAATCGGCGCCATCATCGACAAGGGTGAATTTCTGGAGGTGCATGCCGATTACGCAAAGAACATCATCGTGGGCTTTGCCCGTTTCAATGGTATGTCGGTGGGTGTTGTCGCCAATCAGCCCAAGTTTCTTGCCGGCGTGCTCGACATCAATGCTTCCCGCAAGGCAGCCCGCTTTGTACGTTTCTGCGATGCTTTCAACATACCCCTTGTCACCCTGGTAGACGTTCCCGGCTTCCTTCCCGGCACAGGACAGGAATATGGCGGGGTAATTACCCACGGCGCCAAGCTTCTTTACGCATACGGTGAAGCCACCGTACCCAAAGTAACCGTTACCCTGCGTAAGTCTTACGGAGGAGCTCATATTGTGATGAGCTGCAAGCAGCTTCGCGGCGACATCAACTATGCCTGGCCTACAGCCGAGATTGCGGTGATGGGTGCCGACGGAGCGGTGGAAGTACTCTACAGCAAGGAGATTGCGGCAGAAAAGGATCCGGAAAAACTGACGGAAGTATTGTCGGAAAAGAAAAAGGAATACAACGACCTGTTTACCAATCCCTATGTGGCAGCCAGATATGGTTATATCGACGATGTGATTGAGCCACGCAACACCCGTTTCCGCGTGATCCGTGCTTTGCAGCAACTGCAGACCAAGAAATTGCAGAACCCGCCCAAAAAGCATGACAACTTACCCCTTTAATTGATGATGTGTATGAAACAAATAACATATATATCCCTCCTTTTCCTCGCGGTTCTGCTTTCCGGGTGCTCCTCCGAAAAGAAGAACCCCGCCTGGGTCATCAACGAAGTGATGGTGGTGAATGAAACCAATTTCGTGGATGACTTCGGACAACGGAACGGATGGATTGAAATTTACAATAATACGGCCAAGACTCAGAATCTGGGAGGGCGCTATCTGACCAACGACCGCAATAATCCGAAGAAATACCCGATTCCCCGGGGTGATGTACTCACTTCGATTAAGCCCCATCAACATACTCTATTCTGGGCTGATAACGAGCCGTTCAATGGTACGTTTCATGTTAATTTCAAACTTGACCCAACCCAGGATAATTATATTGCATTGTATGAAAACGATGGAAAAACCCTGCTCGATGAGATTGTAATCCCCGCAGGCATGTTGGCTGATCAGACATATGGATACGTCCAGGATGGGGTAAAGTATGACAAAAACGGCAGCAGCATTGCCATGCATCTGCAACGGGTAACACCCAGCAGCAACAATGCCATTTTGGAAGAAAACCCCAAAGTGGTAAATCTGCGGGAAACCGATGCTTTTGGAGGATTGCTCACCATCACTTCCATGCTGGTGGTATTTTTTGCGTTGTTAGCTTTGTATCTTTTCTTCAAATTATCGGGTAACTTGGCCAAAGGTATGTCGCAGAAGAAGGTGGCCCAAAGCGGTACACTCTCTGCTGCCCGTAGCCAGTCTCATCTCTCGGGAGAAGTTCTGGCAGCCATTTCCGCAGCAATCAACGAATTGAGAGAAGACCAGCATGATATTGAATCGACCATCCTCACCATCAACCAGGTGAAGAGAAATTATTCGCCCTGGAGCTCCAAGCTGCAAACACTCAGAAAATTACCAAGATAAAATCAGACACAAACAACCAAGCACAAAGACACATTTCCGTTCTGCCCATATTGTACAAAAAACTTTTGGATGAGTCCGGATAATAAAAATAAATTGTATGAAAGAGTTTAATTATAAAATCAACGGTACACCCTACAGGGTAGTGGTAACCAAATCCGACACAGAAACAGTTGAACTGGAAGTGAACGGCACACCCTTCACCGTGGAAATGGTACAAAAAACCAAAAAAGCGCTCTCGGGCGTGAAACGTCCCAGTACTTCAGCTCCATCTCCCGTGCCCCAATCAACAACCACGCCGCTTGTAACGAGGCCATCGGCTCCTGCAGGCAAAAACACCATTCAATCACCCCTGCCCGGCATCATTCTTGACATTCGCTGCAAAGTGGGTGACACGGTGAAGAAAGGGCAAACCCTGATGATTCTGGAAGCCATGAAGATGGAGAATAACATTCTGTCGAACGGCAATGGTAAGATTACAGAAATTCTGGTGCAAAAAGGTGACTCGGTGCTTGAGGGAGCCAATCTGGTAGTCATTGAATAAAACAGGGTTGAGTATGAACACATTATTATCACTGACAGATAATCTACAGACCTTCTGGCATTATACAGGGTTTGCCAACGCCGAAGCAGGACATTTTATCATGATCCTGTTCGGACTGGTTTTTATTTACCTGGCCATCACCAAGGAATATGAACCGCTGCTTTTGATCCCGATCGGGTTTGGTATACTCGTCGGGAATATTCCATTCAATGAGGCAGCCAACCTGCAGGTGGGGATCTATGAGGAGGGATCGGTGCTGAATATTCTTTATCAGGGTGTGGTAAAAGGGTGGTATCCACCTTTGATTTTTCTGGGTATTGGCGCAATGACAGATTTCTCTGCATTGATAGCAAACCCAAAGTTAATCCTGATCGGCGCAGCTGCACAATTTGGCATATTTGGAGCCTATATCATCGCTCTACAAATGGGTTTTGCGCCCAACGAAGCGGGAGCAATCGGCATCATTGGTGGTGCAGACGGTCCGACTGCCATCTTCACCACATCGAAACTCGCCCCTCATTTGCTGGGGGCCGTTGCCATCTCGGCCTACTCTTACATGGCGCTGGTGCCGGTTATACAACCTCCGTTCATGCGGCTGCTGACCACAAAAAAAGAGCGATTGATCAAGATGAAGATCCCCCGTGTGGTATCACAAACCGAAAAGGTTTTATTTCCCATTATGGGGCTGTTACTGACTGCCTTCCTGGTACCTTCGGGGCTTCCGTTGTTGGGAATGCTTTTTTTCGGTAACCTGCTGAAAGAGTCTGGTGTTACCCGCCGTCTGGCTGAGACAGCCCGCGGGCCGCTGATCGACACCATCACCATCCTGTTAGGATTCACCGTGGGTGCTTCCACGCAAGCCACAACCTTTCTTCGAATGGAATCAATTAAAGTATTCGCAATCGGCGCCCTCTCTTTTGTAATTGCAACATGTACGGGTATCCTCTTCGTGAAGATATTCAATCTCATATTGCCAAAAGAGAAGAAAATCAACCCGCTCATCGGCAATGCCGGTGTTTCAGCGGTGCCTGACGCGGCACGTATTTCACAGACGTTAGGTTTGGAATATGATCCCAGCAATTATTTATTGATGCATGCCATGGGTCCCAATGTGGCAGGTGTGATTGGTTCGGCTGTTGCTGCCGGTATTTTGCTTGGGTTCCTGTATTAATTCCGGAATAGGTTAAAAAACAGTGAATATGGGTGTAGAACAATTGATGCCTGCCATTGCCGGTATGACCTGGCAGCATCTGGTGATGATCAGCGTCGGGTTGATTCTTATTTACCTGGCCATTGCCAAAAATTACGAACCGACGTTGCTGCTGCCGATGGGTTTTGGCGCCATCCTGGTAAATATACCCCTCTCTTCTGCGCTCACGCAGATAGATCCGGCTACGGGAGAAGCCGTGGAAGGAGTATTGAACATCTTCTTCAACGCCGGTATTGCCACGGAGATCTTTCCGTTGCTCATCTTCATCGCCATCGGTGCCATGATTGATTTTACCCCCCTGTTTCGCAACCCTTCGCTGTTGCTGTTTGGTGCTGCCGCGCAGTTTGGCATCTTTCTCACCATGGTACTGGCTGCCCTGCTGGGATATGATATCCGGGAAGCTGCTTCCATCGGCATCATTGGTGCTGCAGACGGTCCCACCTCCATTGTGGTGGCATCCCGCTTCGCACCCAACCTGCTGGGGCCCATTTCGGTGGCGGCCTATTCATACATGGCGCTTGTTCCCATTATTCAACCTCCGGTAATCAGGTTGTTGACTTCCCGGAAAGAGCGGTTAATACGAATGACCGGCAACAACAACAAGAAGATCTCCAAGAAGGCACTGATTGCATTTCCCATCGTAATCACCATCGCGGCAGGTATCATTGCTCCTTCATCTCTTGCGTTGATTGGTTTTCTGATGTTCGGCAACCTGATCCGCGAGTGCGGTGTGCTGAACAAGCTTTCCCTTGCGGCCCAGAATGAACTATCAAGCCTGGTGACCATCCTGCTGGGCATCACCATTGCCAGTACGATGACGGCCGAGCGTTTCATCCGTGTGGATACGCTCATCATCATTGCGCTGGGCTTGTTTGCGTTTGTTTTTGATACGTTTGGCGGCGTGATCTTTGCCAAGTTCCTGAACCTGTTCCGGAAAGAAGGCAATAAAATTAACCCGATGGTGGGTGCCTGCGGCATCTCGGCCTTCCCCATGTCGGCCCGTGTGATTCATCAGATGGGACAGAAAGAGGATCCTTATAACTACCTGCTTATGCCGGCTATCAGTGCCAATGTAGGTGGTCAGATAGGATCGGTTGTCGCCGGTGGTATTATTTTGACACTGGTTCCCCTACTCGCATAAACAAAATGATATGACACCAACAGTACAAACAACATTGCTCATTGCAGGAATCGGGATCGTCGGAATTTTTATTTTCATGGTACTCTTCTACCTGATGATTATTGCACTCGATAAATACCTCCCTTATCAGGAAGAGAAACCGGCTGAAGTCTATCTTTCGGAGACAGAGGAGACAGAGGAGGAAGAGATAGCGTAGTAAAAATCTTCTCTCTCACAGAATTTGATTCGGGGAAATGGCTCAATCAGTTGGGACATTTCCCCCTTTATGTTTATAGAGATTGTTTCCGGACATCGGCCCCCCACATCAGTTTATCACGTAGCGTCTCATAGAATGTGTGGCCCAGTCGCTTGACCACCCGCAGGGTATAATCTGCCTTTCTCACCTGGATGCTGACTGTTTCGTCCAGCACACGCGACTGCCCGTCGACCGACACCAGGAACATGTGGCTGCGGCTCTCAATCTTCAGTGCGATGATGCTGCTGTCGTCCACCACCAGCGAGCGTGAAGTCAGGTTGTGTGGTGCAATGGCCGAAAGGATGATGCTGGGTGTGGTGGGTGACAGAATGGAGCCGCCAATACTCAGCGAGTAGGCAGTAGATCCGGTAGGGGTGGAGATCACCAGGCCGTCGGCCTGATAGGAAGTGAGGTAATCGTTGTTGATATAAGCATGGATGGAAAGCATGGAGGCGGTATCCTGCTTCAGCAGGGCCACTTCATTCAGTGCATGTGCATTAAAATAGTCCGGTGGGAACGTCTCATCGGTGGTCATCTTCAACAGCGTGCGCTCCTGCACATTGTAGGCGTTATTCATCACCTCCTGCAGTGTTTCCTCCACATCGGCGTAATTGATGGCGGCAAGAAATCCAAGTCTTCCCGTGTTGATACCCAGTATCGGTATGCCGGAATCGCCCACGGTGGTTGCAGTCCGCAGGAAGGTACCATCGCCGCCCACGCTCACCACCATGTCTACCTGCGGCAGGGTCTCTGCCAGTTCACAAAGTGGACCCACCCGCTGCTGAATGTATCCGGGGAGGGTAAGGAAAAAATTCTCGGGCAGGTACAACTCACCTCCCTGTCGCCGGATGGCATCACATACCCCGACGATCTGTTCTTCCGCTTTGGCTGTTCTGTCGGGAAACATACTCCCGAATAGTGCAAACTTCATCTATATTATAATCAAACGTGGTTGGTGAAATTCATCCTGCCGGGATGTCACATTTCCAGGTAATACATCAGTTCGTCCAGCCGTTCCTGCTGGGTATCGGTCACCTCTCCCTTGCGCATAAAGTAGTACACAACCCGGTAATTGAACCGTTCAAAACTCCGCAATACCGCCGAGGGGTCATCCGCATCGAGCTTCAACGACACCAGCAGATCCGCGCCACCGGCAACCGGCATGACGGAAAGGGCCATCACATGTACATTGTTGCTTTCCACTATCCGGGCTATCTCCGTGAGCGTGTAATCTTTGAACGGAATCTCCAGGATAATGAGGGAATTTTCCGTCTCAGTCAGCTCCGTAAACTGCTCAGGTGTAATGGGTGAAGCAAATTGCTCGACCTGGCTTTTGATAAATTCTTTGACCGACATTGCGTAAAACGGTTATTTCGTATTACTTTTGTAACTGTTTTACAAAGATGGTAAAAATTTGCGAATTCACCTCTTGTGACCGATTGTTTGTAACAAAAAAATATGACAAAGCTCAGTGTAAATATTAATAAAATAGCTACGCTGCGGAATGCCCGCGGCGGAAATATCCCCGATGTGGTGCAGGTTGCCGTGGACTGCCAGCTTTTTGGAGCCGAGGGCATCACCGTTCATCCCCGCCCCGATCAGCGACATATCCGTTACAGCGATGTGTTTGACCTACAGGCAAAGGTGCATACGGAGTTCAACATCGAAGGAAATCCCACGCCGGAGTTTATTTCACTCATCCAACGGATAAGGCCCACGCAGGTAACCCTTGTGCCCGATGCCCACGATGCCATCACCTCCAATGCGGGATGGGATACTGTGACCCACAAAGATTTCCTGTCGGATCTTGTGAATGAATTTCAATCGATGGGTGTGCGCACGTCCATCTTTGTGGATGCCAATCCCGAGATGATCCGCATGGCCTCGCAGATTGGTACCGACCGTATTGAGTTATACACAGGTCCTTATGCGGAAGCTTATCCGGCTGATCCGCAAAAAGCGATCGCGCCTTATCTGGAAGCAGCCACGCTGGCCCGGAATCTGGGGTTGGGCATCAATGCCGGCCACGATTTGAACCTGGAGAACCTTCCCTGGCTCTTTACCCACATCCCCTGGATCAAGGAAGTATCCATTGGACATTCCCTCATCAGTGACGCCCTGTACCTGGGTTTGGAAAATTCAATAAAAGCGTATAAAAATTGTTTAAAAGAGCCTGTAGCAAAGGTTTAACACAACAAAAACAATTATCTTTATCCAAAATAGTATCGTATGAAACGAGCACACAAACCGTTGCACCCAGGTAGATGATTAAATGCGAGTTCCATACACCATAATGAAAAAATAAAAGAAGCGTATGAATCTTTTGCAAATACCCGTGCCGGCAGATACTGCACAGGCAATCTACAACACCATGCAGCAGGTGGCAACTGCAGAGACCGAGGCTGTGACCACGAACGCATTTGATCTCGCATTGAAGGGCGGATGGCTGATGCTTGTACTGCTCATCCTGCTGTTGATGACGATCTACGTGCTGATAGAAAGAACACTGGTCATCAGCAAAGCCGATAAGGAAGACAGTTCGTTTATGAACCGGATCAAGGATTACATACTCGACGGGAAGATTGATGCCGCCCTTGCTCTCTGTCGCCACGCCGATACCCCTTCCGCACGGATGGTGGAAAAAGGGATCTCACGGCTGGGAAGGCCTACGGCAGACGTGATGTCGGCCATTGAGAATCAGGGTAACATTGAGATTTCAAAACTGGAAAAGGGACTTCCCGTACTGGCAACATCTGCCTCGGGAGCCCCCATGGTGGGTTTTCTGGGTACCGTGACCGGTATGGTGAAAGCCTTTATGGACATGGCAAGCGCCGGAGCCAATGTGGATATAAACATTCTTTCCACCGGTATCTATGAAGCGCTGGTGACCACGGTGGGCGGACTTATTGTGGGGATCATCGCCCTGTTTGCATACAACTATCTGGCAACACGCATCAAAGGCATCGTGAACAGGCTCGAGATGCGGATCATGGAGTTCATGGATATCCTGAACGAACCGGCAGCGTGAATGATTAGCAGATTGGGAGATTAGCAGATTGGGAAATAGGCATATTGGCATATTAGTAACATTAGCATATTGAAGAGATGGCATTAAAACAGCGATTTAAGATAGAAACAAATTTCAGCATGGCCTCCATGACCGATGTGATCTTTTTGTTGCTTATTTTCTTCATGATCACCTCCACGATTGTGGTACCGAATGCCATTCAGGTATTGTTGCCACGATCGCAGCAACAGGCCCAGGCCAAACCCATCACCCGGGTTACCATCGATAAGGATCTGAATTATTATGTGGCCAATGCCAATGAAACGGAGCGTCAGGTTTTATTCGAAGACATCACACCGTTTCTGCAATCAGCATACACGGCCGACCCCGATATTTTTGTAGCGCTCTATGCCGATGAAAGTGTACCCTACAGGGAGATCGTACGTATTCTGGATATTGCCAACCAGCATAAGTTCAAAATGGTGCTGATGACAAGGCCTAATTAAACTGAACATGGAGATTACCCGGGAAAAAATAGCTGGCTTGGTGGGAACAACAATCTTCGCGGTGTTGCTCCTGCTTCTGCTTCTATTTACTTACTTCACCCATCGCATGCCACCGCAGGAGCTGGAGGGAATCCCCGTGATGTTTGGCGCAACCGAAGATGCTTTTGGCACGACGGAGGCGCCGATGGCAGAAGTAACTCCTGTTTCCTCACAAACGCCTGTCGTCCCGGAATACCGACCCAATGAGCCGATGATCACCCAGACCACCGAGCCGACCATTGATGTGGAGGCACAACGGGAAGAGGCACGCCGTCAGGCCCAACTGGCGGAAGAACGCCGGAAGCGGGAAGAGGCGGAACGGATCCGGCGAGCCGAAGAATCACGCCGGAGAGAAATCAACCAGCAGATGTCGGGCCTCTTTGGTGAGAACGCCGACAGTCGGGGAACGACCGAAGGCAGCGGCACACAAGGCGTTTCCACCGGCAATTCCACGCAGGGAGCACCCACCGGCACGGGTGGCATAGGCTCTTACGACCTGGGCGGCCGCAGCCTGGGCAGAGGGGGATTGATTCAACCCAACTACAGCGTGAACGATTATGGTACCGTCGTTGTTAATATCACAGTGGACCCCAATGGCAATGTGATTCACGCAGAAATAGGGCGAGGCACAACCACGCCCAACTCCACACTTCGAAACGAGGCAATGCGCGCTGCCAGGAATACGAAGTTCAACACGGTAACTACGCCGAATAACCAGCAGGGGACTATCACGTACAAGTTCAACCTGAACTGATCACAGTTGTTTCTGCACCGACTGGGAGAAGGCAGGTATCATTTTAAAACCCTGTCCGGCATGTCCGGATTTTAAAACGGAGAAATTATGAAAAAAGTAGCCCTGTTTTTAGCAAACGGATTTGAGGAAATTGAGGCGCTCGGCACACTCGATATTTTACGGAGAGCGCAGATACCGGTAGAAACTATCGCTGTGACCGATGATAAAACGGTGACCGGTGCGCACAACATCTCTGTTGTTGCCGACACCACCTTCGATGAGGCCGATTTTTCAACGGTGGAGGTATTGGCACTGCCGGGAGGAATGCCCGGTGCGAAGCATCTGAATGAACACGAAGGGGTAAAAAACCTGCTTCTCGACTTCAACGACCAGGGTAAACTGATTGCAGCCATCTGTGCGGCCCCCATGGTGCTGGGCGGACTCCGCCTGCTGGAGGGCAAACGGGCCACCTGCTATCCCGGTTTTGAGCCGGAACTGATCGGCGCAACAGTGACCGGTGAAAATGTGGTGGTAGACGGAAACATAATCACGGGAAAAGGTCCCGGACTGGTATTTGATTTTGCACTCAGACTGGTGGAGCTGATTGCGGGCATGTCCACGCGGCGTGAAGTACAGCAGGGTTTGCTTTTGTGAAATAGGGCTATAATCCCCCGCGATGGCAGAGCTCAAGCAAGCTTGGCTCTGCACAAATCGCTTGGCGAAATAGTTGGTTATTAACTTGGTTGTTAACAAAAAACCAATTATCTTTGCACCACTTTTTTTATAAGCAATATAATGTCTCACTATTTAAAGTAAATTTATTTTATTACAAATGACTGAAAACCTGAAAAGTGTAGCTCCGGTAGAAGATTTCGATTGGGCTGCGTATGCTGAAGGTGATCCTTACAGCAAAGAGAACAGAGAAAAACTTACCGAAAGCTACGACAACACGTTGAGCAAGATCAACGACAAAGAAGTCGTTACAGGTACGGTAACCTCCATGAACAAACGCGAAGTGGTTGTAAACATCGGTTACAAGTCCGATGGTGTGGTATCGATGAACGAATTCCGTTACAACCCCGATCTGAAAATTGGCGACGAAGTAGAAGTATACATCGAGAGCCAGGAAGACAAAAAAGGACAATTACTCCTTTCCCACAAAAAGGCCCGTGCATCACGCTCCTGGGATCGTGTTAATGCCGCGCTGGAAAACAACGAAATCATCAAGGGTTATATCAAGTGCCGCACCAAAGGCGGTATGATTGTGGATGTGTTCGGTATCGAAGCATTCCTCCCCGGATCACAGATCGACGTGAAGCCGATCCGCGACTACGATGTATTTGTTGATAAGACAATGGAATTCAAGGTAGTAAAAATCAACCCTGAATACAAGAACGTGGTTGTTTCACACAAGGCACTCATTGAGGAAGAACTGGAACAACAGAAAAAAGAGATTATCTCGAAACTCGAAAAAGGACAGGTACTCGAAGGAGTGGTTAAAAACATCACTTCTTATGGCGTATTTGTCGACTTGGGCGGCGTAGACGGTCTGGTACACATTACCGATCTTTCGTGGGGACGCATTCAGCATCCCGAAGAAGTAGTACAGCTGGACGACAAGATCAACGTGGTGATCCTCGACTTCGACAACGAGAAAAAACGTATCGCACTTGGTTTGAAACAATTGACACCCCATCCATGGGATGCACTGAGCGAAACGCTGAAAGTGGGCGACATCGTGAAAGGAAAAGTAGTGGTGATTGCCGATTACGGTGCATTTGTAGAGATCGCTCCGGGCGTGGAAGGATTGATTCACGTATCGGAAATGAGCTGGACACAACATCTTCACAGCGCACAGGACTTTATGACCGTGGGCGAAGAAGTGGATGCAGTGATCCTCACACTCGACCGCGACGAACGCAAAATGTCACTCGGTGTGAAACAACTCAAACCGGATCCATGGGACAGCATTGAAGTCAAATATCCGGTGGGCAGCACCCATACCGCTACCGTACGCAACTTCACCAACTTTGGCGCTTTCGTTGAAATTGAAGAAGGCGTAGAAGGCCTGATCCATATCTCCGACCTGTCGTGGACAAAGAAGATCAAACACCCGAGTGAAGTGACTGAAATAGGAGCTCCTATTGAAGTACAGGTTTTGGACATCGACAAAGAAAACCGTCGCTTGAGCCTGGGTCACAAGCAGCTGGAAGAAAACCCGTGGGATGTATTCGAAACCATCTTCACCGTAGGTTCTATTCACGAAGGAACCATCGTGGAGCTGCTCGACAAGGGCGCTGTGATATCTCTGCCCTATGGCGTGGAAGGGTTTGCTACTCCCAAACACCTGGTGAAAGAAGACAACTCACAGGCACAGGTTGACGAAAAGCTCGAATTCAAGGTGATCGAGTTCAACAAGGATGCCAAACGCATCATTGTTTCTCACAGCCGTATCCACGAAGATATCTCCGGCGACGACTCCAGAAGAAGAGGAGGAAAACGCAGCGGCAAGAAAGAAGGTGGAAATGAAGTTGCAGCAACTATTCCGGTAATGGAAAAGACCACGCTGGGTGACATCGAAGAACTGGCTGCACTGAAAGAGAAACTCGACAACCAGAAGGTAGAAGCTTTCAAGAAGGAAGCTGCAAAGGCAGAAGCAAAAGCTGAGGCGAAAGCAGAGGCAAAAGCAGAGGCNNAAGCAGAGGCTGAAGCAGAAGCCAAGGTTGAAGCAGAAGCCAAAGCTGAAGCAGAAGCCAAAGCTGACACTGAAAAAGAAGCATAATCTTTTTATAAAATACTACTTTACCCGGGACATCACGATCATGTGATGCCCCGGGTTTCTTATTTTTCGTTATCTTTGTAGCCTAAAAATCAGAGCAGTGTTTTTAAACGACAAACCATATCGTGATTTCTCGGAATATCTTTCGGCACGATTTCCCTATAAAGTACAGAAGATCTCCATCAACGCAGGCTTCACCTGTCCCAACCGGGATGGCAGCAAGGGGCTCGGTGGATGTACCTACTGCAACAACCAGAGCTTTAGTCCCGGCTATGGCAAGCCCACCAAAACCATCACCGAACAAATGGCCGACGGCATCCATTTCTTCTCCCGGAAATATCCGGAGATGAAGTACCTGGCCTATTTTCAATCCTATACCAACACCTACGACAGCATTGCCTCCCTCACCGATAAATATGAGGAGGCACTTGCCTACCCCGGTGTGATGGGACTGATTGTGGGTACCCGTCCCGACTGTATGTCCGATGAGCTGCTCGATTACTTTGAAGCACTCAGCAAGAAAACATTCGTGTTGGTGGAGTATGGCGTGGAATCTACTTTAAACAAAACGTTGGAACGGGTCAACCGTCAGCACACCTATGAAGAGTCGGCAGAGATGATCCGTAAAACGGCAGAAAGAAATATTCCTGTAGGGGCACACATGATCCTGGGACTTCCAGGCGAGACCGAAGAAGACATCCTGCATCATGCCGACAGGCTCTCCGAACTACCGCTCACGACCCTCAAATTACACCAGCTCCAGATTATCCGTTACACCGCCATGGCAAGGGAGTATAAGCTGCTGCCCGAGTCGTTCAACCTGTTTCCACTGGAGGAGTATGTCGATCTCTGTGTCCGCTTTGCAGAGCGTCTCCGTCCCGATATCTACATTGAGCGGTTTACGTCGCAGTCGCCCGCCAAACTGCTGATAGCCCCCGACTGGGGACTGAAGAACTACGAGGTGCGGGAAAAGATTCTGAAACGGTTTCGGGAAATGGAGACTTGTCAAGGTCGTTTTTTCGATGTCGGGAATAAATAAATAGCCAATATCACTAAAAGTGGTGATTGCGCAATCACCAAAGATTGTCTTCCTTTGTCATCAAATGAAGAAAATCAAATCTGTGGACCTAAATCCGTTCACCTGACAAAGCGCTGCATGAAGGCAAACAAACTACATCACCTGTTTAGGTACATCACACTGTTACTTTACATTTTTCCTTTTATTTCCAGGGCAAACGAACCCGACTCACTGCGCCAGTACCACCTCGACAGCATCGTCGTCTCCAGCATCAAGCTGCCCAACGCCACCTGGCGGATACCGGTAGCCTCCACGACCTTCGAGGGCGCCACCCTGCAACGGCGACAACTCAACAACATGAAGGATTTCTCAGCCTCTGTACCCAATTTCATCATGATCGACCGTGATTCACGGCTCACCTCCTCGGTTTTTGTACGTGGAGTCGGCTCACTGATCAACGCTCCGGGAGTGGCCATGTATGTGGACGACGTCCCCCATTTCGAGAAATCCTCATTTGATATCAGTCTGGCTGATATCGAGAAGATTGAATTCTTGCGCGGGCCCCAGGGGACACTCTTTGGTCGCAATGCGATGGGGGGCATCATCCTGGTATATACCGCCTCCCCTTTCCGCAAGCAGGGAACACAGCTGCGACTCAGCTATGGCAGCCACAACGAAACACGCATTACGCTGTCGCACCGCAAGAAAGAAGGTGAACGCTTTGCCTGGGGGCTCACAGGTAACTACCACCACTCCGATGGCTTCATCATCAACAGCTACAACGGCAAAACAACCGACTGGCTCAACGCCGCCTCACTGAGTAATCGGCTTGAGTGGCGCCCCCGTCACAACCTGAGCTTCCGCCTACAGCAGAGCCTGGAAAAAGTGAAACAGGGAGCTTTCGGTTATGGAGCAGTGAACAGCGAACTAAACGATGTCGATTCTGTTTCGCTCAACCACCCCAGTTACTATGAGCGGTTGATCTACGACACTGGATTGCAGGCCGATTACCACACTTCGCGCCTCTGGATCCGTTCACAGACTTCCATGCAGTTGTTGAATGACACCTACGAGGTGGACCAGGATGCTTCACCGCGCGACCTTTACTACGCTGTACAAGGGGAAAGGCAACGTCTCCTCTCACAGGAGATCAATGTCAGGGATGTGTCGGAGAGCATCTATGGCTGGAACTTCGGACTGTTTGCCTTTCATCATGACATCGACAGAAGTACCGATGTATTCCTCCGGATGGCACGGCCTTCCTATCAGCTGGAGAAACGGTTTGATGATCTGAATAGTGGCATCGCCCTCTACCATCGGTCGGAACTGCAGATCACAAACCGGCTGACACTGGAGGGAGGAATACGGTACGACTTCGAAAAAGCCCGTTCCATTCATCTCGAAAACAAGCTGACAGGTGACACCATTGAACTGCGCAACCAGTATGACTCCCCGCTCACCTTCTCACAGTGGACACCCAAGGTGACACTCCAGTACCGTTTCAGTGGCGAGAGTCAGCTTTACGCCACCTGGGCCAGGGGATACAAGACAGGTGGCTTCAACACCGTCTTCGAAGAAGAAAGCGAACGAATTTTTGACCCGGAAAAGAGCTGGAACTATGAAATAGGGGGTAAGGTAACTCTCTTCAAAAACAGGTTGCTGGCAGAGGGTTCACTCTTCTACATCGATATTAGCAGTCAGCAGGTCAAGCAACTGCTCGATCTGCAGGGAATAAAAATTCGCAATGCCGGACACTCCATAAGCAAGGGTGCTGAGCTCACACTGAAAGTGCTGCCCACAGACGCCACGCTGTTGCATCTCACCTACGGCTACACCCACGCTACCTTCCGCAGCTACCAATACAGTGAGGAGATTGACTACAGCGGTAACTTCCTTCCTTTTGTGCCTCGCCACACCCTCAGTATCGGAGCGGAGCATAGGATTGACTGGCATACGGCAATCAGCGATCGACTGCTGTTACAGGCACAGTATAGCGGCATGGGAGAGCGCTACTGGCACGAAGACAACCGGGTGAAACAACACTTTTACGGTTTATTGGATGTCAGCACTGCTGTTGAAAAAGAATCACTGCGGGTGACACTTTGGGGTAAGAACATCCTGAACGAGAGACAACTGGGATATTATTTCGAATCGGCAGGCCGCAGCCTCGGTAAACCGGTAAAACCTTTCACAACGGGAGTAACCATCGACTATTCATTTTAGCGCTACATAACATGCGTCAGAGGACAACAAGCAATCTCTTCACTTTTTTCACGCTCTACATCGCCCAATCGATCCCGATGAGCTTCTTCGCCACGGCACTGCCAGTGTTGATGCGGCAAGGTGATTATTCACTCTTTGCCATCGCCTTGCTCAAGCTGATCAAACTACCCTGGATACTCAAGTTTCTCTGGTCACCGCTGGTAGACCGCAGGACAGAAAGTGTTTCCGACTACAAACGGTGGATCATCGTTTCGGAGATCATCTACGCCCTGATCATCTTTGTGGTGGCCATACTTAACGTGGAGACACACTTCACTTTGGTCATCGTGCTTATCTTATTCGCTTTCATCTCCTCCGCCACACAGGATATCGCCACCGACGCAATGGCAGCCCGATCATTTGAACGGAGAAACAGCAGCCTTCTCAACAGTATCCAGTCGATGGGTTCTTTTACCGGCAGCATGGTGGGAGGAGGTTTACTGCTGTTGCTCTTCCACCGCATCGGCTGGTCAAACCTGCTCCCCTGGCTGGCCATATTCGTGCTGATCGCACTGTTACCCCTGGTATTTAACAGGGATATTGCCCTTCACAAACGGAAAAACAGGGAAAAAGTGACTTCGCGCGACATGCTGCTCTTTTTTACCCAAAAACATATCTGGCGACAGATACTCTTTCTCATCCTCTTCTACGGGGGACTGATCGGCATCCTCTCCTCTCTTAGCCCCTACCTGGTGGACAGGGGTTATCAGATGAAAGAGATTGGAGCCATGGTGGGTATTTTTGGTGTCTCCACCGGTATTCTCTCCGCCTTTCTTACAGGCATTTTCATACGTAAAAAAGGGAAGTTGCGTTCCCGGCGGATCATCTCGGCATTGATCATCCTACCCGCAGCCTACTTTCTCTGGCTCACGCAAAGCGGCATCGGGAGTCATGTCCTGATACTGGTGGGGGTGGCACTTGTCTGGGGTACCTACGGCATGGCCTCCACCATGATCAATACCGCCGCAATGGACATCGTACGCGATGGCCGTGAGGGAACCGACTTTACGCTACAGATAGTGTTTACCCACCTCAGCGCAATGATTATCACACTGGTGAGCGCCCGCGTGGGGGATATGGCCGGCTATTCGGGATTGTTTACCATGGAGCTGCTGCTTGCATCATTTTCTTTTATTTTTGTACTGTTTACCCAACCGTTTCGACGGGAGGAAAAAGATGAATTTTAATATGAACGGACTGATTGAAAAATATAACCTGCCGGTACCCCGCTACACCAGCTATCCACCGGCCAACTTTTTTCATGAGGGTTATGGTGAGGGAGAACTGATTCATGCAATCGAAGCTTCCAACCGGCAGGAACCGGCTCATCTTTCCTTTTACATACACCTTCCCTATTGCAACCGCATGTGTCACTACTGTGGCTGCAATGCCTACCCCCGCACAAGAAGTAGCAGCGATATCCAATACGTGCAGGCAGTGATCCGCGAGGCTGACCTGGTCTGCAGCCACATCGATTCAGACAGGAAAATTGCTCAGATCCATTTCGGCGGGGGATCACCCTCCACTTTCGATCCTGATCTGATTGGAGCAATCAATGAAAAACTTTTCAGCCGCTTTGGCACCATCGATGACCCGGAGATCGCCATCGAATGTCACCCAGGCTATATGAACGCTTTAGCCTACGAGCGGCTTATCGATGCCGGGGTCAATAGGATGAGCCTTGGCATCCAGGATTTTGACCCGGCGGTGATGAAGGCGTCGAACCGTCTCCCGTCGCTGCTTCCCATGGAAGAAGTGTTTGCCCTGCTTCGGGAGCGACAGATTCACATCAACCTCGACTTCATCTACGGGTTGCCGCTGCAGACAGTGGAAAGCTTCACCAACACCATCACCCGTGCAATCACACTGTCACCGGACAGACTGGTCACCTTCTCCTATGCACACGTACCTCATCTCTTCCCGCGACAAAAGCTGCTGGAGCGGAAGGGACTACCGACCGAGGAGCTGAAAAGCCGACTATTCCATGCGGCACAACAATTGTTGTTGCAGGGAGGATACCGACAGATTGGAATGGATCACTACGTGAAAGAGGAAGATGAGCTCTACCAGGCACTGAGTAGCGGCACTCTGCATCGCAACTTCCAGGGTTACTGCACCCGCCGCACCACGGGACAGGTCTACGCTTTTGGTGTCACCGCCATCAGCCAGCTGGCAGGGGCCTATGCCCAGAACACCAAAAGCATTGATGAGTATCTGACAACAATCCATGACGGTCATCTGCCGATAAAAAAAGGATACAACCTGAACCGGGAGGAGCAGGTGACCCGCGAGGTGATCACCACCTTGATGTGTAACGGGGAAATTCATTGGCTGGAGCTGGCTGAACGACTTCGAATACCCCGGGAAGAACTGCAGGCGATGACCGCCTTCTCGGAGGAGAAGATGTGCCGCTTTGCCGACGATGGCCTCATCTTCTTTGATCAGGAGCAGATTGTGATGCGAGAAAAAGGGTCACCCTACGTGCGAAATGTGGCGGCCTCGCTAGATCCTCTGCTCCTAAACAGCAACAAGACATTTTCAAAACCAATATAAAAGGAACTATGGAACGGGATGTGGTTATTATCGGTGGAGGCCTCACAGGACTGACCTCCGCACTGCAACTTAAGAAAAGAGGGCTTACCGTAGCCATCCTGGAAAAGTGTGATCGTACGGGTGGCCAGATTGCCTCCCACAACGAAGATGGCTTTCTCTTCGAGTCGGGTCCCAACACCGGCTCCGGTGCATCAGAAGAAGTGATGGAACTCTACGACTCCCTTTCAGGCAGATGTGAGATCGAATTTGCCAGGAAAGAAGCGGAAAACCGCTGGATATGGAAGAAGGAAAGATTTTACCCCCTCCCCTCCGGATTGACCAGCGGCATCACGACCCCACTCTTCACTTTGGGCGACAAACTACGGATCCTGGGAGAACCCTTCCGACACAAGGGAAGTGATCCGGACGAGACGGTTGCAGCGATGACCGTACGCCGACTGGGAAGATCATTTCTCGACTATGCGGTCGACCCTTTCCTCTCCGGCATCTACGCCGGCGATCCACATACCCTTGTCACACGCCATGCACTACCAAAGCTATATAACCTGGAACAACAGTACGGCAGCTTTATTGGCGGTAGCATCCAAAAGGCGAAAGAGACGAGGAAACAACCGGCCAGCAAAATCAGGAAAGGTATCTTCTCCACCTACGGGGGTATGGAACAACTCCCTTTGGCGATGCGTGCTGCCATCGGGGAAGAGGATATCTTCCTCTCACTGGAGGGTGTGACAGTGGCTCCCGACAGGGAGACCGGTCACTGGACTACCACAGCCACACAACAAGGCAGACAGCTCACGTTCCGTTCACGTCACCTGGTGACCACCATCGGCGCATATAATTTGCCAGAACTACTACCCTTTATCGATGAAGCCATGATGAAACGACTCGCCAGTCTCCGCTATGCACCGGTGATACAGGTTGCAGTAGGTGTAAAAGAACGGAAGGGACTTCACTTCAATGCTTTCGGGGGATTGATTCCCTCAACAGAAAAAGAGGATTTCCTGGGTGTACTCTTCCCCTCTTCCTGCTTTGTCGGCAGGAGTCCCGATGAGGGTATGCTCTTCTCCTTTTTCATGGGTGGGATACGAAACAGCCGCTACATTGATCTTTCCGACCGGGAGATTGAGGAACGGGTGGTTCGCTCATTCCACCGGCTACTTCGTTTCCCGGTGGAGAAAGAGCCCGATCTGATTCGCATCTTCCGCCATCGATATGCGATCCCCCAGTATGAACAGTCATCAGAAGAGCGTTTTCATACAGTAGCATCGCTGGAGAAACAGTATTCCGGCCTCCACCTCGCGGGCAACCTGCGCGACGGCATCGGCATGTCACACCGGATCATTCAGGCATTCCGTATGGGTGCGGAGATTCAATAAGTAGGTTCAGAGCCGGCAGTTCCAACTCTGTTGGGTGTACTTCTCCTGCCGCAACTGTTCAACCTCCTCCAATGCATTTGTCAGCAATGGTCTTATCTCCTTTTCTCCGTAGTATAATAGAAGCTGAGTTGTAATCCGTTCAAGGAAAACGGTAATATCTGAAGTACCAGCACCTCCCCTGGCCAGGTAGGTTCGAATATTGGTTACAGGACTGGGTACCGAGGGGGTGGCTTTTTTTATAGGGCGCCCGTTTTCGGAAGTCAGCGCTCTTTGCAGCATCTCCAGATCGGTATCATACAACAACGTGCCGTGATGCAGCTCCCTCCCTCTGGAAACATGGGAGGCGGTACCCGATATTTTATACCCTTCCAGCCAGAGATCTTTTCTTTTCCCTATCTCAACAGGAATATCCAATTTGTGGAGCACAGTAACAACGGGTTCAAGAAAACGGGCACTTAACGGTGCACCTGTGCTATCCTGAATAAACGTGTAATTCAGGTTTCCCCTGTCGTGATACACCGCTCCCCCACCCGATAGCCGACGGATGATCCGGATATCGTGCTCAATACAGAAATCGGGATCGACCTCGTTCCTCACCGCCTGATTCGATCCGATAATCACACTCGGTTCATTGACGTAGAGCAGTAAAAAATCTTCCCCTTTTCTGGAGAAAAGATATTCTTCTGCCGCCAGATTAAACGATGGCGTGGAAGAAGGAGACATGACGATGTTCATGGCTGCAAAATTAGCAAAAAAAACAGTATGAAGTTTTCAGATGAAATATCATTTATCACAGCTATAAAATCATTATCCCCGCCGGTGCATCAATTTTTGATTCTATCTTTCCATTTGGCAGTCGTTCATGCCGTACTTTCACCACTCCGTGGGGAGTCGGGAAGCTTCCTTCAACCCACTCCAGGTTTCCAAGGTAAGGCTTTACTTCGATGACTTTGCAGCCGGGCTCCACAACCCTTATTCCCAATATATTTTCCGTGAGCCAGGCCGTTACGCCCGATGACCAGCCATGACAGAGGCTGTGGCGATAGCTGGGATAGCAGTAATCGCCAAAATCACCATGGATATCATTCATTCCTGCCGGTGTGAACTGGTCGATCCGCGCCGAATTCTCCATCCACTCCATGTTGAAGTCTTCCCAGAAGGTGGTGGCACCCATATCGAGCATCCCGCCCCAGTAGTCGCTCACGATTTTTAGTGCCTCATCCTGCATGCCTGCCATGGTGAGTGCATCGAGCATATAGAGACCGTAGAAGGTGGAGAAGCGTTTTGCACCATCCACCGCGATCACCTCTTCACTTGCTTTTAGCGGATCCATCATGCCGGCGACTGCCATTAACACAGCAGCCTGTTTCAGGTTATTGTGGGGCAAGGTTTTTCTATTCAGCTTCCGGGCAGCTCCCGCTGCCACGTCGGCAGAGCGGCTCTCACCCAGTACCTCACATAACTTCTGAGCATCTCTCAGTGCCCATGACAGCAGGGCGCGGTATCCGGCTTCCACACCCTCCTTGTTGGGAGTTGAGGGCCAGTCCAGAAACCGAAAAGGACTCAATGACTCGGTACCATCTTCGGCGATTTTACTATTGATCAAATCAATGAGACCGACAATATATTCCTGGTGACGATTCAAAAAATCGAGATCACCATTCTGCATATACCAGTCGTGGTGAATAATCAGGTACCACATCGAGTAGGAGCTCATTCCGTTCATCCATTGCGGAAGCGGGTATTGTTGGGTTGCCAGATCCAGGCTTCCGGGTACCACTTCGTTGTATCCGAATACGGCGTTGATGGCTTTCAGTTCCGGATGGAAGTCACCCAGCCAGACCAGCCTGTCCCGCTTGATACCGTCCCAGAGGTACTCCTGCATATTGAGATGGGTGGTGTAGGCACCGGTCATCCAGATTGAGTCGAGCCGCGGGTTGCTGCTCTTGAATGACCCGAGGTATGGAATATCCCTGTAGCGAAGGATAGCGCGTGCCTCCTTGAGGTTGATGGTAGTACCCGTCTGCAGCAGGTCGATGCGCACAAACCGGAAACCGGTATTTCCGATCTCGATCAATCCCGAGCGGGGAATCTCCATGATGATATCCCGTTTGGCATGGTCATCGGTAGAAAAACCCATCAGCCAGTCGGAGTTGTAGGTATTGCTGTTGGCTTCACCCACCGACTCACCGAAGCGGATTCGCACCAGCGAAGGCTCCCGGCGGGAGGATCCGCCCATTACCAGCTGAAGCCCGCCATGCAGCTCCTTGCCATAATCCAGCAGGATGGAAGCGGTGTCGGTATCGGTCGTTGTCATTGAACAGAAACGGGTTGTACGGCTCATATCCGACTGGCTGTTTCCCGGCTTCAGCAGCACCTCGCTGTTTTTGATCATCACACCGGAACTGTCTGAGGTCCATAGAACCCTGACTGGGGAAATGAAAACGCGTGTCAGCTCATCCTTTTGTGTAATTTGATTGTACTCAGGGCCAAAGTTAGGAGGAAGTTGTGCGGTGGTGGTGGCGATTGCTGCATCAACCGGTAAAAAATGTTTTCGCATAAACGCGATGTACACGTCAAAATCGCCCGGTAAAGTTCCATGTCCCCCGGTATGCATATAGTAACCCATGTCGTGCAGGATTGCCACTTCGGGGTCGGGCATCACCTTTGTCTCCAATCCCTTTTTACGAAAGAGATGGTAAACCGGCTCCGCGGCAACCGCCGCCAGAAACTCCCCTTGGGGATCGGACCATCTGTCGGTGCTGCCTGTTTGTAACAACAGCGGCCTTGGCGCAATCAACGAAAGAAGCATGTGGGCGTCGATGGGTGATGTGTGCGGATCACCGGCATATTTGGCCCTATTGCCGCAAAACTGATAGAAATAGCGGGATGGTGCAACCATGTGGGCGATGGTCTCCCCGTAATCACGCATCGAGAGCGCTGCACCTCCTTCACCGGAACAGCTTGCGATGATCATGCCAAAACGCTCATCCAGAGCGCCGGCCCAGAGGACAGTCTTTCCCAGTCGCGATACACCATGAAGGGCAATCTTTTTTGCCTCTATATCCGGATCACTCTCCAGATAATCCATCGCATAGCCCAGTCCCCACGCCCAGGCAGAGATGGTTCCCCACTCGTGTGGCGCAGGCCATTTTTCACCCTCCGTCAGAAAATGTCCCCTTACCCCATGTGAGATTCCATCGGCAAAGTCGGGTTCGATATCGCCATAATAGATGGTGGCAACCCCTATTCCCGCCGCTATAAATTTCTCCACATCCAGGTTACCGAATCTTCTTCCATCTTGTAGTTGCACGGGCATCCGCTCTCTTTCACGGTTCCAGATAAAACCGGGCCGAATATCCGGATCATCCACCGTCAAAGAGTTTGGCATGAAGCTGATCATCAGAAAAAGCGGAACAGGCTTCGTTGCTTTAGCAGGCGTATAGATCAGGAGGTCGGCCTTGTGTGTTGCGGTATCTTCGGTAAAATAGAGGGTTACCTGCTTTCTGACAGCCTTGCCATTGAATGCAGGTGTGCCGCGGTCGAACAGTACAGCCTCTCGTGGCGGACGTGCCGGTACTTTGCCGAACTGTTCGTTTTCAAACAACGCAACAATTTCGGGGCGACGTTTACTGGTCCACTCCTCCGGACATGTTACCTGTCCCCCATTATTAAACATCAAAGGATCAGGGAGTCGATAGCTCCCGGTCTTGGACTCATCGTAGTTTACCGGAATACCAGCAATGGTATCTTGTTGTGCGCTCAACATGGTGTTTGAGAAGAGCATCAGGATAATCAGGCACACCGGGAGGTTGTAGCGGGTACGCATGGGTATAAGCTTCTTGAATGGGTTAATCTACACTCATTTCAAATTTTGCAAAGTCGATAAACCGATCCAGGGTATTCACGAGCGGTTCCTTACCATTGGCAGAAGTAATCCACAGGCTTATCTGTTTGCCCGGTTTTGAGATAAAGATATGCTGATTTCCATCGTCTTTGGTCTGATCGAAGTCATCCGGATTCACAAATATCGCGGAGCCCAGCTCCACCTGTTCTGCTGCGACGTCTTCCGGATGCAGTCCCCAGGTAAAAACAGAACCTTTCTCCACAACCACCTGCTGTCCGGGGTGATAATTGATACCGGTAACAAAAGCCACATCCTCATCGGTCAGTGCGAAAGCTTCCACCTTCGCTTTTCTAAAGCCGGAATAGACGGTCACCCGCACCAGGATATCTACTTTTCTATTCCGGTAGGGCACATCTTCCGACAGCATCTCCATGTAGGATACCGATCCCTCCTTTACCACCCTGGCCGTTCTGTTTGAAACAGGATCCAGGGGAACCACCTTCTCTCCATCCCACAAACGGATACCACCAAGGCCCACAGTGGGTCCCACCTTGTAGTAGTCGGCGCCCTTTCCTTCAAGCTGCTGCTGCGTGGTGGGATACCATTTATATGTACCCAGCTCAAGCCCGGGCATCGCCTTCGAATAGACATCGATGGCCGCTTTCTTGTCGAAATACAATCTCAGTGCCAGCCATTCATTTTCAATGGCAGGACCATGATGGCCCAAAGCCTTGTACAGGTCGCCCGATTCCGATGAGACATGGTTGAGATACGTAGCACTGTCGCTCCGTAAAAAAAGGCTCACATCGGTCATGTTCTGTGCTGCAAGAAAGCCTGCCTGGAACAGAAACAAAAATAAAAACAATTTACTCTTCATATGATTTATTAAAAAAGATTTTCAACTACAAACTTAGGAAAAATTTAACTGCCCTATCAATTCATCCGTACCTTATCTCTCATTTTTCAACCACTTCTCGGGTACACAAACAACGCAGATGTTCATGGATCTGCCGTCTTCGGAAAGCATGGCCGATTGAATCTCTATTTTGGTACCGTCGGGGCTGAATGTGGGATGCACATGATCGGCAGCGGTAGCCTTGTGACCAGCGGTAAGGAGCATCATTTCGTGGGTATCACGATTGATCAGATAGAGTTCGCGTTCAAAATTATCGCCCACGGCAAGACGTTTGTCGTGTGAACCATGCACATGCCAGAATCCGCTCCCATAGGGTATTTGTCCGGCGATGGTCATTTCCCTGGTGTTGATATTCACAATCCCCAGTCCGGTAGGTTTTTCACGTGTACCGGAAGGTCCCCATGCTGTTTCTTGTCCGGGATTGGCACCCTTCACGTCGGTTCCTTTTGGCCGGTTCTCATCGTTGATGCCCTGTATAGGTCGATGTCCCAATATGGCGAATGCTACTTCATCGGGGCTAATTACCGCTTCGTGTGTTATCCACTCATACTCCGACTCCGGATAAAGCGGACGCAGTCCTGTACCGTCGGCATTTACAAACCATGTTCGCTGCGGAGCCTTACCGCCTGTTTCCCAGCAGAAAACAATCTGTCCAGGCACCCAGGGATTACTCTGTATATGTCCAATCTGGAAAGGTACTGACACCACATGTTTGATTTCACCGGTATGAATATTCATTCCGGCAATACCGGCTGGGCCTGCGCCCATATTCCGGGGGCCGAAAGGTTTTGCAATTTCTGTTCCTTCCGGAAGGTATTTTAATGCCTCCTCTTTTCCCACACGAAACCATACCCATTCCTCTCCCCCATCAAGAGCCATATCTCCTCCTGCATCCATTTCGGCGGGGGTTATTCCGCAAATCCGTTCATAAGCAGCAGCCGGTTTCAGGTTGCCCGACTCAGAATCAGCAAACAGCTTTTCCAGATCAATCTCAACAACCTCCACTGCCACAGGAGCACCTCTCGGGCCTTCCGGCCTGCGCATAAAATAGAGTTTCATTGATTTTCTGGCCACACTAAGCATGCCGGAATATCCACCCTCAGTAATCTGTACAATATCACCCGTTTTCTCGTTTACAGCCATGGCTTCTCCCGCAACGCGCACCGAGCTGAAAACAACCCACTCGCCGTTGGAAGTCCATTGATTGTGCGTGGGATAAATCTTTCGGTCGCCCGACTGGCTGCTTGTCAGAAACACGAGTTCAACACCCGTTACCGGATCCCTCACCACTTTTCTCTCGGATGGGAAACGGGTACCTATTTGTGCGGAAACAGGTAAAATAAAAGCAATTGACAGTAGTATAAACAGTGTTATATAAATCTTTTTCATAGGGACTTTATTACATATTTACTCACCCAGATAGTAAGCTGGAACCGGTGGTTGCTGGTAACCCATTGTACGAACAGTGATTGTTTGCCTGTAAGTATTGTCCTGCAAAAGTGTAACCCGGCGGTCTGTAGCAGGAATAGCGGTACTGTAGATCCTCAATTCCCCGGGTAAGGCTGTGATTATCTCTTCGCGCCAGTCGCCAAAGAGGTCGGCAGTCATGATAACCCGCCCCTGAAAACCGCTTTGAACTACTCCCTGCTTATATTTCATCACCGAGATTCCTTCACGGTCGCCTGCAATATACTGGCGTACCTTGCCGGCATCCCACCAAAGCCAGTCACCGGTTGGCGGCACATCTTCTCCTTTGCCAATCAGATTTCCCTTTGCATCAAACAGATATTTGTTGTCATTCCCGGGCACTCTCATTGCTCTGTGTCCCTTCGGATCTTCGCCGGCAAAACCCTCCAATCCCGGAAGCGACGGATCGATATCGGCTACCATGCCCGAACCTATATGAACAGTTGGTTCTTCCACACTCCAGATCAGCTCTCCTGTTTTTGCATCACGAACACAGATGCCCAGTCCATCTTTGTCATGCAAAGCCTCTACAGCATAGAATATCTCGAGGCCGGGACGTGAGGGGTCAATATCAGTTACATAAACTTTGTCGGGGTGACCTAAACCGGCCGACCACAATAATGTACCATCATTATCCAGCACAGCACTACCGAGTATAATTTCATCCCGGCCATCTTCATCCACATCATTCACCAGCATGATATGGGCTCCCTGACTGCGTACAATAGGATTTTCCTCATCGCCGTCCCAACTCCACAGTTTTGTAAGCTGACCATCGGTAAACTGATATGCATCAACGAACATTGCTTTATAAGTTCCGCGACCCACAATCAGGCATGGTGTTTTCCCATCCAGATAGGCTATACCCAGCTGGTTGCGGTTTTGCCTGTTATAGTTGCCCAGTCTCTCAGTACGTTGAGGCCAGTTGGCTTTGGTTATCTCCTTGCCGGTCATACCATCCCAGATGGAGATCCACTCCTCTCCTTCATAAACAGCGCCATCGGCATCACGAATACCGATGGGTGCTGTCTTTACAGCTATCTCTGCTTTACCGTCACCATCAAAATCGTAAGCGATAAATGGCGAGTACCACACCCCGGGTTCAATGCCATCACCCAGGTCGTTTCTCCACAAAAATGTACCATCATGCAGATACGCTTCTATTTTGTAGGTCACCTGTGAGGAGTCGGGTCGTGATCCCGGATCCTTGCTCACGTTGGGTTGTATCAGAATGAAATCAAATTTACCGTCGCCATTCAGGTCGGCTACCCCGAGCCTTCTTCTTCCGGGAACAACATCACTCTGCAGAGGAACAGATATATATGCAGGTTCTTCCAAAGATTTTTTTGTAATAACGGCAACCTTCTCCGATGGTGTTCCTTTACCATTTTTTCCCACAGGTATCACCCAATACTGATGGTCAGTATGATTGCCTGCTTGCCGGTCGATAAAATCAGTGGTGCCCATGATGGGTTTCCTGTTCAATTTGACAGAACGTTTACCGGTCTCCCTGTAAACGTCAAAACCAACGTCAGCAGGGTCCGATTGTAAAAGTCTCCAGCTTACATATACATTTCTGTTCTCATCCTCGACTGCGATGACACCCCTGTTTAATTTCTCCTCAATTCTTTGCTTTGCAAAGCCATCTATCTCCGGTTTAACGGCATGGTTTGGTTCAAGTATTTCAATATTGTATAAAAGCTCACGCGGATCCTGAGAATAAACAAGTGCGGTAAATAACAAGAAGCAAAAAATAAAAACTGTTTTATTCA
>DFYK01000136.1 GCA_002383605.1 Proteiniphilum sp. UBA4084
TGGCAGCTCATCATGAAACAAGGGAAAAGGGCACACAGCTGAAAAGTGAAGTGCAGTCAGTGACCAGAAAGGGTTCCATCTGCCACAGATATGAGGACGGGAGACAGGTTAGCGACTGGACCATGTACCTGGAGATATCGAAAAAAGTAATGGGATTTGCTGAACATGAATCGCTTGCCGGACAAAAAATACGGGCTAACTTTTATAAGTGTGGCGACAAAACACCCGAACCTCATTTTCTCAGTTGGAACCCCATCAACCTGCCTGAACCCGACTTTCATGTACCCCGGTTCTTCGGGCTTCTGGAGTTGGAATAAACGGAAATCAATAACCCGAAACAGACATTAAGAATCTTCATATAAACAAAATAGCAAAACAGCAGGAATGAATGATCATAGCAGGCTGAAAGATATCATCTTTCAATTTATCGGACAGGACGAGAATGTGATGATAAAACCTCTGGGTAAAGGACACATCAACGACTCTTACAAGGTGAGCTCGAATGGAAATGAATACGTGCTGCAACGTATCAATCACCATATTTTTAAAAATGTTCCCGAATTGCAGGATAATATTTTCAGGGTTACAAGTCATATTCGTGCAAAGCTGGAGGCGCAGGGAGAGACTGATATCAAAAGAAAAGTGCTGTCGCTTGTACCTGCACGCGATGGAAAACTTTACTTCAAAGACAGTCAGGGCGACTACTGGCGCATGATGGATTTCATCAGCAACAGCAAGAGCTACGACGAGATAAATCCGGAACTTGCTTATCGTGCCGGTATGGCTTTTGGCGATTTTCAAAAGATGCTTTCCGATCTGCCGGGTGAACCTCTTTTTGAAACCATTCCCAACTTCCACAATATGGAAGCGCGGCTGGAAACATTCCGTGCATCGGTGAAAGCAAACAAGGCGGGGAGATTGAGTGATCGTGAGGTGGCCGACCTCGTAAAAGAGGTCGAGGCCCGTGCCGAAGAGATGTGTAAGGCGGAACAATTGCACAGGGAAGGAAAACTGCCGAAGCGCACAAACCATTGTGACACGAAAGTGAACAATATCCTTTNNCTTTTCGATGAAGAGGACCGGGTGCTTTGTGTGGTGGACCTGGATACGGTGATGCCGGGTTATGTATTGTCTGATTTTGGCGATTTTATCCGTACAGGTGCCAACACCGGTGCCGAGGATGATAAAGATTTAGACAATGTATCGGTCGACCTGGCTATCTTTGAAGGATATGCAAAGGGATATCTGCAAAAAGCGGCATCTTTCCTGACGGACACAGAGATAGAGAATCTCGCTTTCGGAGCGAAGTTGCTTACCTATATGCAAACGGTGCGTTTCTTTACAGATTATATTGATGGGGATACCTATTATAAAATTGCCTATTCCGATCATAACCTGGTACGCACCAGAGCACAGTTTAAACTGTTGCAAAGCCTCGAAGCAAATTTCGAAGAAATGCGGCGGATTGTGCTGCAGGCCGCAGGCCGCTAACCCAGACCGCTGTACCTGACAAGCTTTCACTGGCAAAGCTGATCGCTGATCGCTGACTGCTGATTGCTATTTCAGACCGCTGCATCTGTCAAGCTTCCACTATCGAAGCTGATAGCTGACTGCTGAAAGCTGATCGCTGACAGCTATTCACAAATAATTATCGTAAAAACAGTCGGCGCAAAGAAAAAATCACTATCTTTGCACCGCTTTATTTTGAGGAGAAAACGTGGCAAAGTTTAGTTTGTACAATATTTCCCTAAAAAACCTTTCTGCAGGACTGCATACCTATGAGTATGAGCTGGATCGGAAATATTTTGAGGCCATTGATGGCGACGAAGTAAAGAAAGGTAATGTGAAGGTGACGGTAACGGTGAGACGCACGTCATCTACCTTCGAGTTTAATTTCGATATCAAAGGGGTGGTGCAGGTTCCCTGCACACGCTGTCTGGACGATATGGATCTGGAGGTGGATACCAAAAATCGGCTTATTGTAAAGTTTGGGAAGGAATATTCGGAAGAGAGCGACGAGATCGTTATCATTCCTGAAGATGAAGGAGAGATTAACATCGCATGGTTTCTGTACGAATTCATTGCACTGACTGTGCCTATCAAGCATGTACACCCCGCAGGCGAGTGCAACAGAATGGTTTCCTCAAAGCTGCGTAAACATCGTGCTGTAAGTACCGACGATGGCGATGAGGATGAAGTGGACATGGGCGATGACGAAGACTTCGCCGATGAAGATGATACGCCGGCAAACGATCCAAGATGGGACGCCCTGAAAGGATTGAATATCGACGAAAATTGAAAATATAAACAGTAAAATTATACATACAAATGGCACATCCAAAAAGAAGACAGTCTTCTGCAAGACAAGGAAAAAGAAGGTCACACGACCATGCTAAACTGCCCACCATGGCAATCTGCCCCAACTGCGGCGCCTGGCATATTTATCACACTGTGTGCGGCGAATGCGGGTACTACAGAGGAAAATTGGCAATTGAAAAAGAAGTTACGGCATAGGCTTCTTCCTTTCATTTTATAGAAAACGGAACCCTGAAATAACCTGATCGTGTTTCAGGGTTTTTTCTCATTATTATATTATTGACAACGATGAAGCAATTAAACGCCGTAATAACCGGAATTGCAGCTGCTGTACCGGATTATATTCTTACCAATGAGGAACTTTCCACCATGGTGGATACATCCGATGAATGGATCATGACCCGTGTGGGAATCAAGGAAAGACGCATACTGAAAGGAGAACATCAAGGTATCTCTGTCCTGGGTACGCAGGCCGTGAAAGACTTACTGGCTAAGACCGGTATTGCTTCTTCTGAAATAGACGCGGTTATTTTTGCAACCTCCACACCCGACCATGTCTTTCCCTCAGCAGCATCGATGGTCGCGGAAAATAACGGTATTAAAAACGCTTTCTGTTTCGATATGGAGGTTGCCTGTTCAGGCTTTGTCTATGGCCTGGAGATCTGTAACGGATTGATAAAGACAGGGAAATATAAAAAAATAATATTGCTGGCCGGCGACAAGATGTCTTCCATCACCAATTACAAAGACAGAACCACTTGTCCCCTTTTTGGTGACGCTGCAGGTGCAGTACTTATTGAGCCCACCGAAGAAAATATCGGTATCATCGATGCCGAACTTCATTCCGATGGAATCGGTTACAAGCCTTTACAGCTGAAAGCGGGAGGAAGCAAATATCCTGCAACACACGAGACGGTAGACAATGCCGAACATACCGTATATCAGGATGGAAAGATTGTTTTCAAATATGCAGTATCACGCATGGCGGAGGTTTCCGAATCGATCATGAAACGTAACAACCTGACCACTGATGATGTAGACTGGCTGGTTCCCCATCAGGCGAACCTGCGGATTATTGATGCTGCCATAGACCGGACCGGCTTGTCGCGTGAAAAAGTAATGGTAAACATTGAACGATATGGCAATACCAGCGCAGGAACCATCCCCCTTTGCCTGTGGGAGTGGGAGCCCAAGCTGCGCAAGGGGGATAACGTGATACTGACAGCTTTCGGAGCCGGCTTTTCGTGGGGGAGCGTTTACCTGAAATGGGGATACGATTATAAAGAATCCTAAAAACAAAAAAGATGCAGTCACAGAATCACCGTTCGGGCTTTGTAAACATCGTGGGTAATCCCAATGTAGGGAAATCCACGTTGATGAACCGACTGGTGGGTGAAAAGATATCCATTATCACGGCCAAGGCGCAGACCACACGACACCGTATCATCGGAATCGTAAATGATCCCGCATTTCAGGTCGTTTATTCCGATACGCCGGGGGTGCTGCAACCCAATTATAAGCTGCAGGAGCAGATGCTCAACTTCTCGCTTTCTGCCTTGCAGGATGCCGATGTGTTGCTCTACGTGACCGATGTAGTGGAAAAAATTGATAAAAACGACAACTTCCTGTCAAAGGTGCAGCAACTGGAAATGCCGGTACTGCTTTTGATCAACAAAATTGATCAGACCAATCAGGCCGCACTGGAGTCACTGGTGGCACAATGGAGCAACCTGTTGCCGAAAGCAGAGATTTATCCGATTTCCGCGCTGAATAATTTTGCCATAGACAGGGTGCAAAAACGCATCCTGGAACTTCTGCCCGAATCGCCTCCCTATTTCGAGAAAGATGCCCTTACCGATAAACCGGCTCGTTTCTTTGTGGCGGAAATCATCCGTGAAAAGGCTTTGCTGCTCTATCAGAAAGAGATACCTTACTCCATAGAAGTGGGTGTGGAGGAGTTTAAAGAGGAAAATGACATCATCAGGATCAGGGCGATTGTTCTGGTGGAGAGAGATACCCAGAAAGGAATCGTCATAGGCCATAAAGGGGAAGCACTGAAGAAACTGGGAACCATGGCACGCAAGGACATTGAACGTTTTTTTGAAAAAAAAATCTTCCTGCAACTTTACGTGAAGGTTGAGAAAGACTGGCGCAACAGAGACAACATGTTGAAAACTTTCGGCTACAAGTTGGACTAATGAGCCAATATGCCAATGTGCTAATGAGCCAATATGCCAATGTGCCGATGTGCCAATAAGCCAATGTGGCAATAAGCCAATGTGGCAATGAGACCCTAAAAGAAAGAAAAAAATTATGCAGAATTTGGTAGCAATAGTCGGACGGCCCAACGTAGGGAAGTCCACCCTGTTTAACCGCCTGACACAGACGCGTCAGGCCATCGTGACGGAGGTTTCCGGTACAACCCGTGATCGTCAGTATGGGAAAGTGAACTGGAACGGGCAGGAGTTTTCTCTGGTCGACACCGGCGGATGGGTTGTGAATTCCGATGATGTCATGGAGGATGAGATCAACAAACAGGTGCGTATTGCCATTGAAGAGGCCGATGTGATTCTTTTTGTGGTCGATGTGATGAACGGTCTCGCCGACCTCGATACGGGTGTGGCACAGATGCTGCGCCGCTCAGGCAAGCCTGTGGTGGTGGTAGCCAACAAATCGGATAATTTCGACATCGGACATCAGGCTGCCGAGTTTTATTCGCTCGGCCTGGGTGATCCGTACAGTGTGTCGGCCGTCAACGGATCAGGAACAGGCGATCTGCTGGATCACATTCTGACGTTGTTTTCCAGAGATAATGAGGAAGAAATTCTGGAAGATATTCCCAAATTTGCCGTCGTGGGACGCCCCAATGCAGGTAAATCATCCATCATCAATGCATTGATCGGGGAGGAGAGAAGCATCGTGACCGATATAGCCGGCACGACGCGTGATTCAATCTACATGCGTTACAATAAATTCGGCATGGATTTTTATCTGATCGATACTGCCGGCATCCGAAAAAGAGGAAAAGTGACCGAAGATCTGGAGTATTTCTCGGTGATTCGCTCCATCAGGGTGATCGAAAATGCCGATGTCTGTGTCCTGATGCTCGATGCCACACGGGGAATAGAAAGCCAGGATCTGAACATCTTCTCACTTATCCAGAAGAACCGCAAGGGATTGGTCGTTTTTGTGAATAAATGGGATACCGTGGAAGAAAAGGACAATGTGGTAATCAAAACATTCGAAAATGCAATCCGCCAGCGTTTGGCACCCTTCACCGATTTTCCCATTATCTTCGGCTCTGCGCTCACCAAACAACGCATCCTCAAAGTAATGGATACGGCCAAAGAGGTATATGTGAACCGGAAACGAAAAATACCTACCAGCAAAATCAACGAGATCATGCTGCCCATCATTGAAAGAACACCGCCCCCGGCCAACAAAGGAAAGTATATTAAAGTGAAGTATATTACACAGTTACCAAATACACAGATTCCCTCTTTTGCCTTCTTCTGTAATCTTCCGCAATGGATAAAAGAACCCTACAAGCGGTTCATTGAAAACAGAATGCGCGAGAATTGGAATTTTTCAGGTACACCCATCAATATCTTCTTCCGGGAGAAATAATATTCCGACTGGTGGTTGACAGCAACTGCCGGGATCTATGTGAATTTAACTGAAATAAATAGTTTCAGCAAGGTTTCCCATTTCCTGAAATCGGGTTCATAATTCGGTAAGCCGTAAATAAAATATCAAAAACCGATGAAATACCAAAAATATTGCGTTAATTTGTACAACTTTTGACAGGATTGCTGGATGATAAAAACTGCTATCGTGTTTTAAAAAAAAGAAAAAATTGAATGGCAACATCCTGGCCGACCGGCCGGGTAAAACGAAGGGACTACTGATGAATACGAAAAACAATCCGGAGAACGAAAAACAATCCGCAAACGAAGAAAAAAAGATCAAAGAACCGCAAACGATAACAGCGGAGGAATCTCAGATGATAGAAGATGTGCAGCCGGTTCATGCGTCGCAGGACGATGTTGAATTGGTTTCAACTGTTTCATCCGCAGTGGAAGAGATTATTCCTGAAGAGACAACGGTTGTTGCGGTGGAAGAGCAGGTCGTTGAGGTGAAGGCTGTTGACTCGGTTCCGGACGAAGTGGTCCCCGAGGAGACCGAGTTGACGATAGCTGAAGAGCCGATCGTTGAAACGAAGGTTGCCGATTCTGTCCCGGACGAAGTGGCCCCTGAAGAGGCTGAAGAGCCTGCATCCATCGATTACGACCTGGAAATTGCCGGTGAAGAAGAACCTGAAGAAGACGAGTCAGAAACTGATGATGAGGTTTCTCCGGAAGAAGCAGGTACCACCTTGCTTCCCATCGATGAAATTGTACAACAACTCCGCAATTTATTACAATCGAATAACCCGAAGCGTAAGGATGTGGATGAATACAAGAATCAATTCTATCGCTCTTTGCGAAATGAGACCGAAGGGCAGAAACAAGCTTTTTTGGCAGAAGGAGGTGAGGAAATTGATTTTGTAGCAAAAGAATCTGAATTATTTGCAGAAGGCAAGGAGTTGCTTCTGAAAATAAAAGAAAAGCGATCGGTTATTGCTGCACAGGAAGAGGCAGAAAAAGAGAAAAATGTGGCCCGGAAACTGGCTATCATTGATCAGATAAAACTTCTGACTGAAACACAGGGACAGGAAGATTTCAATAAATCGTATCAGGAATTTAAATTGCTTCAGCAGGAGTGGAACGATATCAAACAGGTTCCCCAGGCTAAGGTGAATGAATTGTGGAAGTCATATCAGCGCTATGTAGAGAAATTCTATGATCTGGTACGCATCAACAACGAGTTCAGGGAATATGATTTCAAGAAAAACCTGGAGCAGAAAACCGATCTTTGTGAAGCTGCAGAAAGGCTCGATCAGGAAGCGGATATCATCTCTGCATTTCATCAATTACAGAATCTGCACCAGGAGTGGAGAGAGATAGGACCTGTTTCCAGAAAAGAGAGAGAAGAAATATGGAATCGGTTTAAGGAAGCCTCTACCAACATCAACAAAAAATATCAGGCACATTTCGAGAGTCTAAGAGGGAAGGAAGATGAGAATCTCGAGCTGAAGACTGCACTTTGCGAAAAGCTTGAGGCGATTGACTTCACCAGGCTCACAACCGTGAAAGAGTGGAACAACAAAGTGAAGGACGTGCTCGATATACAAGCACAATGGCGCCAGATTGGTTATGTGCCCAGAAAGTGGAATACGAAAATTTATAAACGCTATCGTGCTGCCTGCGACCTGTTTTTCAAAACCAAGAACGATTTTTATAAATCGCTTCGTGAAGAAATGGAAGAGAACCTCAGGAGAAAGATGGCTCTCTGCGAACGTGCCGAAGCCATCAAAGAAAGCCAGGACTGGAAAAATACCACCCGGGACATGATCGATATCCAAAAAGAATGGAAAACAATCGGTATCGTTCCCCATAAATATGTGGACAGCATCTGGAAGAGGTTTATCACTGCCTGTGATTACTTCTTTGAACAGAAAAAGATTCATACTTCTTCACAATATGATGAAGAAGCAAAAAATCTGGAAGCCAAGAAAAATGTGGTGGCTAGCATTACGAAACTGGATACTTCTCTCGGAGCAGAAGACGCATTGTCTCAGCTGCATGAGCTGATTGACGAATGGTATGCCATTGGACATGTACCCTATAAACTGAAAGATAGGGTGTACCGCGAGTTTTACGAAGCAACCGAGGCTCAGTTCGACCGGTTGAATATCGATAAGGCCGACCGGAAACTGGAAAGCTTTAAAACCAACATTTCCGATATGGCCAAATCGGACAACGCCAAAAATCAGTTGCTGCGCGAACGCGAAAGGCTGATGCGCCAGTACGAACGGATGAAGAGCGAACTACAGACCTACCAAAACAACATCGGCTTCCTCTCCATTTCTTCCAAAAAAGGAAACCATCTTCTCGATGACATGAACCAGAAGATGGAAAAAATCAAATCGGAACTTTTACTGATAGAAAGAAAGGTAGGAGCCATTGATAAGGAGTTAGGATAATTTAGTATTCAAATACTCCGATAACACTTTCTTATGATAAATAAAAGGCGTCTCAAAAAGGCGTCTTTTTGTTTTTTTTTGGTTATATATCTATAAGATTACCAATAAAATAGATGTGTGTGGTTTAAACTGAGCAATAAATTTCATTTTTTGAGATAATATTTGCACCCGTCATTAGAATAAATAAACAATTTTGCCTAACAAAATGAAAAACAAAAACTACAATTAATAGGTAAAATTGAATACTTGACATTCGTTGTGTGAATATGAGTAACACACGTTACGTTTTTATAAATCTTTAATAATCTAAACAAAATGATGGAATGAAAAAGAAAAACTCATTTAATTTGTGGAAGGGACTTATGGCTGCTACTTTGTGGTTATTGTCCCTTGGAGTTTTCGCTCAAAATGTGACAGTAACCGGAACAGTAAACGATGTAGCTGGCACGCCTCTCATCGGAGTTACTATTCAGGTACAGGGGACATCTGTGGGCACGGTGACGGATTATGATGGTAAATACACCCTGCCAAACATCTCTCCTGGTGCAATACTGGAAGTATCTTATGTAGGCATGAAAACCCAAAATGTAACGGTAAGTGGACGTAGTGTCATAAATATAACACTTACTGAAGACACCGAAATGCTGGGTGAAATTGTTGTAACGGGGTTTGGTTTGTCACAAAGAAAAGAATCTCTTACTTCTGCAATCTCTGTAATTGGAGCCAAAGATCTGAGCCGGTCGAAATCATCGACAGCCTCGGGTGCGTTGGTTGGAAAGATTGCCGGTATCAATTCACGTCAACAGGACGGAAGACCCGGTGCTACCACAAATATCCAGATTCGCAACATGGGAGCTCCCCTGTATGTAATCGACGGTATTCAATCGGATGCGGGTCAGTTTAACAACATCGACTTCAATGATATTGAGTCGATTTCCGTGTTGAAAGACGCTTCTGCTGCCATTTATGGTGTTCGTGCTGCCAACGGGGTTATTGTGGTAACCACAAAAAAAGGATTCCGCAACTCCAAAAATACGGTCACGGTAAACAGCTATTATGGTTGGCAGAGTCTTTTTACCTTTCCGAAACCAGCGACGGCTGAAACCTATATTAAAAACTATATTCAATCTGAGACGGTGCAGGGTGCCACCAATTATCGCTATACGAAGGAGGATTATGAAAAATGGCAACAGGGAACCGAAAAAGGATATCAGCCTTTCGATTGGTACGATTATATATGGGAGGTTTCGCCGCAGACTTATGTGAATGCAAACGTTTCAGGGGGATCGGATAAAATCAATTACTATTTAAGTGTCGGAAACTTGAATCAGGATGCCATCATTGTAAACTATGGAGGTTTTACCCGTACCAATGTGCAGATGAATATCAATGCCAATATTTCCGATAAGTTTAAAATAGGGGGTGGCATGAACGGACGCATCGAAAAAAGAGTAAACCCTGGTGTACCGGGAGGCGACGACTATTGGCTTCCCCGATTCGGTACATACCGTAACCTACCCACCAGAAGACCGTTTGCCAATGACAATCCAAATTATCCTACTTTGACATCAACGGAGGCAGGTACCAATTTTGCCTGGCTGACGTATGATCTGTCCGGTAAATATGAGGAAACATGGAGAGTGGTGCAATTGAATTTCGACGCAGAATATGAAATATTTGACGGTTTGAAAGCGAAAGCGCTGGTCAGTTATTATCTTGCCAATCAGCGACTCGACAACCAGGAATATACCTATAAGCTGTACGGATACGATGAAAATACCGATACTTATCCGGTGATCTTTGAAAATACCAACCCCTGGAGAGAGCGCAGGCAAGGTTATAACGAAGAGATTACAACCAATATTCAACTCTCTTATCAGAAGCAATTCGGTGAGCACAATATTTCTGCTATTCTCGGCGCGGAAACCATAAAGAGGGATACACCAACCACTTGGGTGCATTCCATTCCAACATCCAATGCATTGCACCTGATCGACTATGAAACTATGGATACCTATAATGATACGGGAAACAATACACAAGCCCGCATGGGTTATATGGGGCGATTCAACTATGATTATGCTGATAAGTATCTGGTAGAGTTTTCGGGACGTTATGACGGATCATGGAAATTTCCGCCCAATCACCGATGGGGTTTTTTCCCTTCCGCCTCTGTGGGATGGCGCATGTCTGAAGAAAATTTCTGGAAGGAAAGCAAATTGTCTGATATTTTTAGCGACTTCAAATTGAGGGGATCGTATGGTTTGTTGGGAGATGATAATACCAGTGGTTACAATGCTTTTGATTATATGGGAGGCTATACCTATAAAAATGGCGGTTCAGTGATTGACGGTAAATATACAATCGGAACGGTTCCTCGTGGACTTCCGGTTACTACTCTATCCTGGATCAAGGCGAAAATACTGGACATAGGAATTGATGTAAGTTTCCTCAATAGCAGGTTGTCGGGTTCATTGGACTATTTTGATCGTCTCAGGACAGGACTTCCCGCTTCTAGATATGACATTTTATTGCCTTCGGAAATAGGCTTCAGCTTGCCGCAGGAGAATTTGAATTCAGACAGGCATAGGGGATATGATTTTATTTTAAAATGGAGCGATCGGGCAGATGACCTTACCTACTCTGTCAGTGCCAATGCAACCTATTCTCGCTTTTACGATTGGGACAGGTATAAACCACGCTTCAGTAATTCCTGGAATGTGTACAGAAATTCAATCGTACAACGTTATGGCTATCTAAACTGGGGACTTGAGGCCGACGGGCAATTCCAGAATTGGGAGGAAATAGCTACCTGGCCCATCGATAATGACCGTCAGGGAAACAAAACATTACGTCCCGGGGACATTAAATACAAGGATATCAACGGTGACGGTGTGATCAACGGGATGGATGAGAGGCCCATCGGATACAGACAAGACTCTACGCCCATCTTTAACTATGGTTTCAACTTCTCCTTTCTCTGGAGAGGATTTGACCTGGCCTTCGATCTTACCGGTGGCGCATTGAATACATGGTATCAGGAATGGGAGCAACGCAATCCTTTCCACGATGGCGGGAATAATCCACAATATTACATGGAGAACACCTGGCGTCTTGCTGATATATGGGATGCAAATAGCGAACTGATACCGGGTAAATATCCCATGTTGCTCATCGGTAACAGTAGTCATAGCAATTACTGGAACAGCACCTTCTGGAAGAAAAACGTAAAGTATTTGAAATTACGCAATATGGAGTTTGGGTACACACTTCCTAAATCTTTTGTGAATCGAGCCTCTATCTCAGATTTGCGGTTTTACGTAGCCGGTCAGAATCTATTTGGTCTCACCAACCTGAATGGCGTTGACCCTGAAATCAATGAAACCAATGGGCTGGCTTATCCTACCATGCGAATTGTGAATGTGGGTGTAACACTTAAATTCTAACAATAATTATGAATATCAAAAAAATAATCATCATATTATCAGTAGCACTCTTTACCTGGAGTGGTTGTGCTGATTTTCTGGAAAGAGAACCCGACACTATTTTGTCAGATGATCAGGTGTTTGGTGATGCAGTAATGATCAAATCGGTGCTTGCCAACTTCTATGGCAGAATCACTTGGGGTCAACATATCGACGATTCCTATCCCTACACAATTTTAGATGAAGCGTCGAAATCGGACGGGGGACCTGACACCAGACAGGGGTTCGAAGATGATCGCTGGCGGGTGTACGATTACACGTTGCTCCGCAACCTGAATCAATTTCTGAAGGGTGTCCGCGAAACAAAGGTGTTGGACATCGCTACTCAGAAACAATTAGAAGGGGAAGCCCGGTTTATCAGGGCATGGCTTTATTTCAACATGGGTAGAGGACTTGGAGGAATGCCTATCGTAGGTGACGAGGTATTTGAATACTCCTCAGGTATGGATATCACTGCACTCCAGTACCCCCGGTCCACAGAGGCGGCCCTTTATGATTACATCATTTCGGAATGCGAAGCCATTAAAGACTTTCTGCCTGTCGATAAGTCGGTAAATGCCGCTAGAGCGACCAAGTGGGCTGCATTGATGTTGAAGGCCCGGGCTGCAGTTTATGCAGGTTCACTCGCCAACTATAACAACAAGATGCCCGAGCCGATCAAGACTGCAGGCGGAGAAGTGGGAATCCCGGCCAATATGGCGCAAGGATACTACCAAAAGGCACTTACGGCTGCAGAAGAGGTAATTAACAGTGGTAAATATGAGCTTCAGCTAACAAAGCCGGATGATCGTGGACGCAATTTTTATGAGGCTCTTTCTGTGAAAGAAAATAACAAAGAGGTTATCTGGGCTAGGGATTATAAATACCCGGGTCAGACGAACGGATTTACCCAGAGTAATATCCCGGCATCACACGCCGAAGATATCGACCGTGCATACGCCGGTCCGATATTAAACCTGGTTGAAGATTTTGAATATGTCAATGATCGCAACGGAGAAATCAAAACAAAGGATGCCAACGGAAACTACATATACTACGACAAAGCGGAAGATGCCTTCGCTAATAAGGATCCAAGGCTCTGGGGAACCGTGATTTATCCGGGAGCCATCTTTAAGGGTACACC
>DFYK01000135.1 GCA_002383605.1 Proteiniphilum sp. UBA4084
CATATTCCTGTCTGATGCCGTCACTATCGGCCGGAACCACAAAAAGCAGCAACGAATTTCGTTCTATGTGTCTCAGGAATCGTAGGCCAAGTCCCTTACCCTCGCTGGCCCCTTCAATAATACCGGGAATATCGGCCATCACAAACGACTTCCCGTCGCGGTAACCAACAATACCCAGGTTCGGTTCGAGGGTGGTAAACGGATAGTTCGCAATCTTGGGCTTCGCTGCGGATACCACCGAGAGGAGGGTCGATTTCCCGGCGTTGGGAAAGCCCACCAGCCCCACATCGGCCAGAAGTTTCAATTCCAGAATCACCCACCGCTCTTCGTAAGGTTCTCCGGGCTGTGCATAACGTGGTGCCTGGTTGGTGGCCGTCTTGAAATGCTGATTTCCCTGGCCGCCGCGACCTCCTTTCAGGAGTATCACCTCCTGCCCATCGTCGGTAATATCACAGAGATACTCTCCGGTATGTGCATCGTAAGCTACGGAGCCGCATGGGACGTCGATGATTTTGCTTTCTCCTTTTTTCCCGGAACGTTGTGCCTTTGAACCGCCCTCACCATGACCGGCGAAAGCATGTCGCTGATAACGTAAATGAAGCAACGTCCAATAATTGCGGTTACCACGCAGGATAATGCTTCCGCCGTCACCACCATCACCACCGTCGGGCCCCCCTTTTGGGATATATTTTTCCCGTCGGAAGTGTGCGGAACCACGGCCGCCCTTGCCGGAGCGGCAAAATATTTTTACGTAATCAACGAAATTGGTTTCTGCCATTTTTTATCTTACTATTCTGTCGACGATGGTTTCCATTGATTCAAAAATATCATCAATGGAACCATGGCCATGTATTGTCGCCAGTTTACCCTGTTCTTTATAAAAATCTTTCAATGGGGCAGTCTGACTATAATATACCTGAAGGCGGGACTCAATGGTTTCCCTGTTGTCGTCTGATCGTCCCGATATTTCACCCCGTTTCAGCAACCGCCCGATCAATTCTTCATCCGCTACTTCCAGGCTAAGCACCACAGACACCTTCTCTCCATGTTTCGCCAACATGGCATCCAGTGCTTCTCCTTGTGCGAGTGTCCTGGGAAAACCGTCGAAAATAAACCCTTTTAAGTGATTGTTTCCCTGAACCAACTCTTCCAATATGCCAATTACCACCTCATCGGGAACCAGCTGCCCTCTCGTGATGTAAGATTCGGCCATCTGCCCCAAGCCGGTGTTATTTTTTATTTCTGCCCGTAATAAATCTCCGGTAGAAACATGCTTTAACCCGTACTTCTCTATCAATTTCTCACTTTGGGTTCCCTTTCCTGATCCCGGGGCCCCAAAAATTACAATATTCAACATGCTTTTTTATGAATTAAGCTGCAAAGATACGCTTTTTCCTCTGTTTTGCGGACTTCCTGTCATCCCGAATCGCATGTTAAGAGTGTATTTCTTTCGGCGATGGCAATCTCCCATACCACCGCATTACACTTCGTTGAATCAGGTCTCTTTACTTGAACCAATCAGAAACCAAAATGTTTATTTATTGAAGTTGAATATTAACACCACGCACAATGAAGAAAGAAGAATTCAAACAAAAAACGCATGAATTGCTGAATGAATTGGCCGATTATATTACACGACTGGAAAATAAAACTGGTGAAATTGCAGATGAGGCCAAAGAAGGATACCGGGAACGGGTCGATAATTTGAAAGGTCTCAAGGATAACCTCTCCTCAAAATTGGAGGATTATGAAAACATTGCCGACGGCAAATGGGAGGTAGTCCGGGAGAGTGCAGCCGACTTCTTCGCATCCGTCTCGAAGTCGTGGAAAGAGAACTTCGACAAAGTAGCCGATGCATTCAAAAAGAATGACAAGAATGATTCGGAAGCCACTGTAGGAAATCAACCTGATAGCGACATACCACAATAAAGAAAAATCCCGACACGATACAGATAGTGTTGGGATTTCATTTTGAGGTACCTGGCGGATTCGAACCGCCGTAAACGGTTTTGCAGACCGGCGCCTAGCCACTCGGCCAAGGTACCCTGCTGGCTTAAAGCGGTTGCAAATGTACTATAATTTTTTGAGAAATAAAAAGATTGTCCGCTAATTTGATCATTTGCACACAGGATTCGATACCTCGAACGTGAAATATACGAGCGGAAACCTCGTGAACTATTGACAATAGAGACATCATGCTCCTGAAATCAGGAGAACAGAAGGCGGAACGCGTCGCTCACCCGCTTTACATGCTGCAACTCGATTGACGTTTTCTTTTGAATGCCTTTCAGGTTATTGGCCGGAATGAGCATCCGGCTGAAACCCAGCTTTTCCGCTTCCTGAATACGTTGCTCAATCCGGTTCACCGGGCGGATCTCCCCCGACAAGCCTACCTCACCGCAGAGGCAGGTATCCCGGTCGATGGTCATATCGAGGCTCGAGGAGAGCACCGCGCTGATGACCGACAGGTCCATACCGGGATCGTTCACACGCAGGCCGCCGGCAATATTGAGAAAGACATCTTTCTGTGCCAGCTTAAAACCGGCCCTTTTTTCCAGTACTGCCAGCAGCATGTTCATCCTTCTGATGTCGAAACCGGTGGCAGAACGTTGCGGCGTGCCGTAGGCAGCCGTGCTGACCAGCGACTGTGTCTCAATCACAAAAGGACGAACCCCTTCAATGGCAGCAGCAATGGAGACGCCGCTCAGCCCGTCGTGATTCTGCGTAATCAGCAATTCTGAAGGGTTGCTCACCTCCCGCAGCCCCGACTGGTTCATCTCATAGATTCCCAGCTCGGCAGTACTGCCAAATCGATTTTTGATGCTGCGCAGTATGCGGTACATATAATGCTGGTCGCCCTCAAACTGCAACACCGTATCCACGATATGTTCCAGTATCTTGGGGCCGGCAATGCTGCCCTCCTTGGTGATATGCCCGATTAACAATACCGGCGTACCCGACTGCTTGGCAAACTTCAGGAGTGAGGCGGCACACTCGCGCACCTGCGATATGCTTCCGGGTGACGACTCCAGCGCGTCGCTGTAAACCGTCTGGATGGAATCGATGATCAGCAGCTGCGGTGAAACCTGTTTCACATGCTTGAAAATATCATCGAGGTTGGTCTCACAGACAATCAGGCAATCATCGTTTTCAATGCCGATGCGCTCCGCCCTGAGCTTCAGCTGGCGCGCGCTCTCCTCTCCTGAGACATAGAGCGAGCGGATACCTTTCAGCTTCAGGATGGTCTGCAACACCAAAGTCGATTTTCCGATGCCCGGCTCACCGCCGATCAGGATGACCGATGCCGGCACCAATCCCCCCCCCAGCACACGGTTCAGTTCCGTATCCTGCATGTCGATGCGTGGCTCCTCATCGGCCTTAATCTCCCGCAACGTCATCGGCACGCTCTTCCCTTCCCGGAAAGTGCGGGTGTCTTCCTGTTTGGAGGCGGCATCCTTGCGTATCAGCTCCTCCACAAAGGTAGACCATTCACCGCAGGAAGGACATTTCCCCATCCATTTGGGTGCTTCATACCCACAATTACTGCAAAAATAAACCGATTTCAGTTTTGCCATACTGTCGTGCTTTAAAGCGGTAAAGATAGAGAAATTTCTTGTACTTTTGTCGTTCAGGTGTGGCTGCATGATGCAGAAACTCCCGGAACAGGGTTGGCCTCATTGCGAGCAACCCGGTTTAAAAACGATTTAAAGTTCAACAAATGTCTGTCATCCATTCATTGATATCCAAAACGCTCAACCTGCCACTCAAAAGCGTGGAGAACACTGTAAAACTCCTTGAAGAAGGGGCCACCATTCCTTTTATCAGCCGTTACCGCAAGGAGGCCACTGGCGGACTCGACGAAGTGCAGACAGGCGATATCAAAGCGTGGCTCGAGAAATACCGGGAGCTGGAGAAGCGAAAAGAGTTTATCCTGAAAACCATTTCGGAGCAGGAAAAACTCACACCGGAACTCACAGAAAAGATAAACAGCTGCTGGAACAGCACAGAGCTGGAAGATATCTACCTCCCTTTTAAACCCAAGAGGCAGACCCGGGCCGAGATTGCCCGCAAAAACGGACTGGAACCGCTCGCCAAATGGTTGATGTCGCAACAGCACGACCCGGTGGAGACAAAGGCAGCACAGTTTATAAATGAACATGTCGCTGATGTGGAAGCAGCACTAAAAGGGGCACGTGACATCATTGCCGAATGGGTAAACGAAGATGCAAGTGCCCGTCAGCTGATCCGCAATATTTTCTCTCACGACGCCATCATCACATCGAAGGTGGTGAAGGGAAAAGAGCAGGAAGGTGAAAAATATGCCGATTATTTCGATTTCGCCACACCGCTGGCACGATGCCCTTCGCACCGCATCCTGGCCATCCGCCGCGGCGAAGCAGAAGGATTCCTGCGTGCGACCATCTCACCCGACGACGAAAAATGCCTGGACAGGCTTGTACCCCGATATGCCAAAAAGGATGCGCCCGCCGCGGATCAGGTGGAAGAGGCGGTTACAGATGCATACAAACGTCTGCTGAAACCCTCCATTGAGACGGAATTTGCCAATCTCTCCAAAGAGAAAGCCGATGAGGCGGCCATCGCAGTATTTGCAGAAAACCTGCGCCAGCTATTGCTCTCCCCCCCTCTTGGACAGCAACGTATCCTGGCCATCGATCCCGGCTTCCGTACCGGCTGCAAGCTGGTCTGCCTGAATGAGCAGGGCGACCTGCTGCACAACGAGACCATCTACCCTCACCCGCCGCAAAACGAATTTACCAAAGCTGCGGGCAAGGTGGTCAAGCTGGTCTCCACCTATAAGATAGATGCCATTGCCATCGGAAACGGCACCGCGAGCCGCGAGACAGAACGGTTCATCTCCAACCTGCGCTATGAAAAGGAGGTGAAGGTCTTCGTGGTGAGTGAGAACGGTGCATCGGTCTACTCTGCCTCCAAAACAGCCCGGGAGGAGTTTCCGGAATATGATGTGACAGTGCGGGGTGCTGTTTCCATTGGCAGGCGACTGAGCGACCCGCTGGCAGAGCTGGTGAAGATCGATCCCAAGTCGATCGGCGTGGGACAGTATCAGCACGATGTGGATCAGACAAAGCTGAAGCATTCGCTGGACAGGACAGTTGAAAGTTGTGTGAACCTGGTGGGTGTAAACCTCAACACGGCAAGCCGGCATCTGCTCACCTATGTATCAGGACTGGGTGAGTCACTGGCGCAGAATATTGTAGACTGGCGAGCTGAAAACGGCCCTTTCCGTTCACGGAAGGAATTGAAGAAAGTGCCCCGATTGGGGGTGAAAGCATATGAACAGTGTGCCGGGTTCCTGCGGATTACCGATGCGGAAAATCCGCTGGATAACTCGGCGGTGCACCCCGAAAGTTATCCCATCGTGGAAAAAATGGCCCACGACCTGCATTGCTCTGTGAAAGAGCTGATCCGGAATAAACCGCTGATATCAACCATCGACATAAACAGCTATAAAACCGAAGACGCTGGCATCGAAACATTGAATGACATTTTGCAGGAGCTGGAAAAACCGGGACGCGATCCGCGCTCCACAGTACAAATGCTGGAATTTGACCCCAACATCCGCGCAATCAACGATTTGAGAGAAGGGATGAAGCTTCCGGGCATTGTCACCAACATCACCAACTTCGGTTGTTTCGTTGACATTGGCATCAAGGAAAATGGGCTGGTACACATCTCGGAGCTGGCCGACCGGTTTGTCTCCGACCCCACCGAGGTGGTGTCGCTCCACCAACATGTGGAAGTAACTGTGATATCGGTCGATATGGAAAGGAAACGCATCGCGCTCTCACTGAAAAAATAGACGATCTTTCAGAAATCAAGCGTCAGCTGGCGTTCAAAAAGCTGGAAGCTTTTCCGGTGTAAGGATGTGATACCCCGCTCCCGAATGGCCTGGCGGTGTTTCGCCGTGGGATACCCTTTGTTAGAGGCCCAATCGTAACCGGGATACTGCTTATGCAGTTCCCGCATATGTTCATCACGGTATGTCTTGGCCAGGACAGAGGCGGCAGCGATGGTCTGAAATAGTGCATCCCCCTTCACCACGCAGGTATATGGAGTGGGTCCGAAAGGACGAAAACGGTTTCCGTCCACCAGAATATGGGCGGGCGGCGGCGACAGCTTCCGCAATGCCCGGTGCATCGCCTCCACCGAGGCCCAGAGAATATTCATTTCATCGATCTCTTCGGGAGAGCAGGATGCCACCGCAAAGCTCACTGCATTTTCTTCGATGATCAAACGCAGTTCATCCCGTTTCTTTTCGGTTAGCTGCTTTGAATCGTTCAGTCCGGGGCAGGAAAAACCGGATGGCAACACCACGGCAGCTGCAAATACGGGACCGGCAAGGCAACCCCGCCCGGCCTCGTCGCAACCCGCCTCCACGCAACCGCTCTTCATACATGTCTGCAATACCTGGTTCTGATTCATTTCTTAGTCCTCCCAAATTGTCAAAATCACTTGGTTGTCCGCCGGCGGGAAATCAAAAGTAAATGAACCTGTTTCAGCCTCTGTTCCCATCATGGCTTCGAAAAGGGTAATTGATTTCTGCAGGCGTGGATTGTCTGCTTCATCACCCCGCACATGCATTAGATTCAGCTGCACGATCATCTCAATCAAGCTTTTGCTTACTTCTTCCGGAACTGGCAATCCGGATAAGTTCAACCGGTGTTTTGCCGCCCGGCGTGTGAGTGCCTCGAGACGTCCGCGCGATTCACCTTCCAAATCGGGATTCCCGGGAATGGAAGTCACAAACCGGGTATCGACCGATAGTTTCTTCCCCTGCAATTGCATGATGCGGTATGCAAAGGGATACTGAGCCAGACTGGCAGTCTCCACATCGTAGATCCTGTTGCCCGCCGGAGAAGTAAAAAGCGTGATGTCGTTGGCGTGAAAATGGCCGGTAAAGATTACGCCGAGCCCTGCATCGGCCAGTCTGCCCGCCAGCTTCTTCCAGTCTTCCACAAGATAATCGGGGAAAAAGGTTTCCTGATTGGGTATATGTTCCACCAATCCATGGTGCATCATTCCCAGCACAGTGATTCCTTTTTCTTTGGCCTCACGAAGGATTTGAAGAGTCCACGCCAGCGTTTCGGGCAGAATACGTCCGGCCGAGACGGAAGTAGTCTGATATTCCTGATACCGGTTGCTGTCGATGGCCAGTAGCCAGGTTTTTTCACCGATCTCGGCCAGGTAGCTGAGTGATGCACTGTCTCTACGCAGCGCGCGGTCATACCCGAACGTATCGTAAAACCGGGCAAATTCGTCGGATGTGATCCCTTCCACCCGACTGCTTGCGTCTCCTTTATAGGCCCTGGCATCGGGGACATTGACATCATGATTACCCGGAATCACGAAAATGCGTGTTCCTGCCTTTTGAATTGGACGAAGGAGTTCTATCAAATCGAGATGGCTTTGCCGCTCTCCGTGATTGGTTAAATCTCCCGAGACAAGGAGTATGTGCGGTGCTTCTTTGCCGAGATCGGCCAACACCTTGTGTAGTACCTCATGCAATTCATTTGTCTTTCTCCCTGTCGCCTCCTCAAAATCGGAAAGCGCCTTTCCTGCCTCAGCCAATTGCGGAGAAAGATAATGCACATCGGTAATCACCGCAATCTTTAACGTGTCCTCAACGCCATTATTGCTGTCGGTATATGCCTGTGCCACACAATTACGACATGAGACAACGCCGGATATCAACAGAAGAAATAACCACAAATGGTTCATGGATTGTTCCGTTTGAAGAATAGTTTCACATCCTGCAGCCAGCGTTCAAAGGGACTGCATTCAATCTTCAGGAAACTGTCGGAAAGAGAAGAAGGTTCGAATGCGGCGGTTTTGAAATCACCCCACACATATTCTGCCAGCTCAGGATAATCGATATACGGATTGCGGTTTTTTTGAATACGGTAAACTTCTTCATTTCGGCGTACCTCCTTGATGCTGACAGGATCCTCCCGGTGCCATTTCAGCATGAGTTGTAGTGACCAGTCACTGAAGCCGGGATAGCGACTACCTCCCACCTGATCGGAATCCCACTGAGGTAATTGCTCCTCGTAAGCGGTAACCACATAGAAATAAGTACGGGCAAAATCTCCTTTATAAGCGTCAATCGGTTCAAAGATTGTTTTTGCGTAGTCTCCGAATGTATTTTGTCCGATCCTGGAGCCGTTGGATGATTCCCAGTAGGTGATACCGGCCTCTCCAAAAGGGAGGTTACCACGACGGTTGTTCACGTATCCATCGGCAGGATAGAGGTGAAACAGATCCGACTCCAGTGACTGTGACCCTTTGAACCAACTCTTCGGCAATATATGTTCCCGGTTGTAACAGTCACCCTCCCTACGATAGGAACCACAACGGTCATTTCTGAAATCATACAGGTATTCGGCCCCTTTTTCAGGATCATCAGAATACATGTCCCACACTTTGTTATTCTTCTGACTGTCTGTCAACAGGAATACTTCCCACAGATCGTCATAAGCGATCACCTGCGGATCTTTTATAATCTGAAACAATGCCGTTTTTAATTCGGCTCCTCTTTTACCTTCTGCTCCGGCATAATAGCCGTTGGGCACCTGTGCACCAAGGGTGCAGGCAACAAATAAAAAGAAGGCAGCAACGAGACAGTGCTGTAAATAATTCATTTCTTATATGATAAGGCAGAATCATTTTGGAATGATTCCGGCAAACGGCAAATATAATGAATTCATCGAAGCGCCCAATACGGAAAGGGTGAAAAAACAAAAAAATGTTTAGGAATAGACTGACTGATGCAAGCAATCAGGAGTTGAGAATCTTTTCAATTTCTTCGATGTCGGAACGAAATCCTTTGTCAACCTCATAAAAATTTTTTACGGTGTTGCATGCATGGAGTACCGTGGCGTGATTGCGATTACCTACCTGCACGCCTATTTGGGAAAGGGACAGTTCCGTATGTTTTTTGATAAAATACATGGTCACCTGACGAGCCTGTACAATTTCACGTTTACGGGAAGAAGACTGAATCAATTCTTTTTTGATGTTGAAGAATTCCGATACCGTATCCTGAATTTTCTGTACAGTGATGCGCTTACGTTCAAATTTTATACTCTGTTCCACCATCCGTCGGGCCAGATTCATGTCGATCTCCCGATTGTTGATGATGGAATGCGCCATCAAAGAAACCACAATACCCTCCAGATCACGCACATTCTCCGTCACATGCTCAGCGATAAATTCAATCACGTTGGCTGGAATCGAAAGGCCATCGGACAATATCTTGTTCTGCAGAATCTTCTTACGAAGTTCCTTATCGGGACGCTCCAGTTTGGAAGTGAGTCCCCAGCGAAAACGGGTCAGCAGACGCTCTTCCATCCCCTGCATATCCATGGGGGCACAATCTGAGGTCATCACCAGTTGTTTGTTGTTCTGATGCAAGTGATTGAATATGTGGAAGAAGGTGTTTTGCGTTTTTTCCAATCCCGAGAGTTCATGAATATCGTCGATGATAAGTACATCAATACTCTGGTAGAAATTGATGAAGTCGTTGATCGTATTGAACCTGCGGGCATCGGTAAACTGCACTTTAAAGAGATGAGCAGACAAATACAACACTTTTTTTTCCGGGAAAAGAGCCTCGACTTTCGAACCGATGGCATGACAAAGATGTGTCTTTCCCACACCCGAATGTCCATGCACAAAAAGAGGGTTGAATGCTGTTTTTGCAGGGTTATTGGCTACAGCCTCGGCGGCAGTACGTGCCAGACGGTTACTCTCTCCCTCAAAGAAATTGTGAAAAGTGTACTTTGAATTGATCTGGGAATCAAACTCCGATGTTTCCACCCTGTCGAACGGACTGGGCACCTTGGCGGTGACTTTTTTAGGTGGCTTGCTTTCCCCCCGAAGTTCGACAGCCGTATTGCTCTCAGTCTCTACAAGAATGCGATAATTGAGAATGGTACCCTCACCTATTTCACGATAAAGGGTCTGCTGAATAAGATCGAGATATTTATCTTCCAGATATTCATAGAAAAACTGACTGGGAACCTGTACCGTAAATACATGATCCTGATATTTCAGTGGCACAATAGGGAGAAACCAAGTATTGAATGCCGGTTCGGGGATATTATCCCGAATAACATTCAAACAATTGTTCCATAAAAAACGATAGTCACTCTTCATTGAATCCTATAATGATCTGCATTCTATTCCAAACAGGAATACAAATTTTCAAAAAAAAAACGAGATAAAAAAATGTACCTTTTTTAAAAAAAACTGTTCCCTAAAAATAACGCTATTTATCAACGGGATACCTACAAGGCTCTGTAGTTCAATATTCCAGACAAATCAACCAAGTCAAACAGGGCTGATTAACAACATTTTACAATAAAAGAACTTCTTGCTCTTGGAATTACAAATATATTACATTTTTGTTACTTTCAGCCCAATAACCAATGAGTTTTGTTCTGATTTCTCTCAAGCCTTTTATTTAGAATGATTCTATTTAAATTTATCCGGCGGTACAAAACTGAAACTTCTGTAACCTAAAACAAGCGCACCTTAATGCTTAAATATCGTTCCGGATTTTGACGGATATCTTCGAGCAGTTTTGTTGCAGTATCGATGGTTGCATTCAGGCTGTCGTGCAATTTTGTGTCATTCATCAGTAAGCCCAGAGAGTTGTCACTGCTGTTCATTTTCCCTGTCAGTATTTTCAGATTGTTCACCGTCTCATCGATAGCGGCAAAAGTACCTGTCAGATCCATTTGATTTAACTCGCCGGAAATATCTTTCAAATCGGTCGTGACATCAGAAAGATTGTTACTGATCAGGGGCAGATCGGCTTCCAGTACATTTATCATCCTGTTTAGGCTTTCGCTGGAGCGGTTCAACTGTGTCACGGTACTTCCTATCCCTTCAAGAGATTGTGTCCACATAGGATGCGCCATGAGTTTATTCAAGGAGTAAACAATCGAATCAATGCGGAGCAGAATAGAATCTGCCCTGGGCATTGCTTTTGCAACACCATCCATAAGACCGAATTCTTTGGCGCCGGTAAGGGTATCGCCGGGCTGAAGGTAAACCTGAGAAGGCACCATCACCAGGTTTACCGTGGAGGCACCGAACATATCAACTCCATATTCAAGATAACTGCCCTTTGTTATGTGCAGAGGCTCCTTCAGATTGATCCCGACAGCAAAAAGCATCGGATCATCACTCATCATACTGATGTTGTTGATCAGCCCAATCTGATATCCTTTCACATACACGGGAGATGAGATAAGTAGCTTGGAAACATCACTGAATACGGCATAATACTGATTTTGTTTCTTGAGTACGTTGATTCCTTTCAGGAAATTAATCCCGAAATAAATCATGGCAATGCTGGCAATGAATGCCAGGCCAATGAGTGCATATCTGTTTAGGTTTGTCTTCATAGGTTCATCAATCATTATTTCACGCGCTTTCCGTCTTCAAATTCAACGATGAAAGCATCTTTGAATTTTCTTCTCACTTCTCTGAGTATCTTTTCGATTTCAGCCTGATTTGTGGTACTTCCGTATGTATATTTATAGGTGCCACCATCGGTATAAAAATCTACCGGATCTAGTCCTTTAAAAGCTGACGCCCCGTTGTTATATTTGCGCGAGGATATGAGAAACTGAACACGATATTCTCTTGTATTTCCTACTGCAACCGTAGATTGTGAAACGTCAAACTGCCTGTTGTCCGTGCCGGAGCCGGTAAAAACATGACTTTTCTTGTCATATTCACGCTTGTATTCTTTAAATCCCTGATAAATGGAGGAAGCCAGTGAATTCTGACCACTCGCACTCTTCATATAGGTCTCTTCCTGTTTGTTGCTGATATAGCCCAGTTCAACCAGAATACTCGGCATGGCTACCTCTCTGAGCACCAGAAAACCGGCCTGCCGCACACTCCTGTTAACACGTTTTGAACTGTTAACCAGATGATTCTGCACGAGTGTGGCCAGGTAAACACTTTGCGTAAGGAACTCGTTGGCCATAAATTCAAAAATTATATAAGATTCCGGCTCATTGGGATTAAAGCCTTCATATTTTACAGAATAATCATCTTCGTACATGATCACGGCATTCTCTGCTTTGGCTACATCCAGGTTGTCTTTGCTACGGTGTAGACCCAGCACGAATGTCTCCACCCCCTGGGGAGAGGTACGACGCCGGTCGAGTGCATTACAGTGGATTGATATGAATAAATCGGCATGCGACTTATTTGCTATTTCAGCCCGTTGATTCAATTCCACAAAACGGTCGGTGTTGCGGGTATACAGCACTTTCACGTCGGGATGATTCTCCTCGATCAGCTTCCCAACTTTCAGACCGACGGAGAGCACGATATCTTTCTCTTTAGATGAGGAGCCCACAGCTCCCGGGTCTTTGCCTCCGTGACCAGGATCTATTACCACGGTAAAACTGTTGTTTTGCGGGCTGGCGGAATGACCGGAAAAGAAAGGTATGAACGCACCCAAAAAAAGTAATAATAATAACTTTTCACAAGGTTTCATGTGAATTCTTTTTGCAAAAATAAGGATAAATATCGGATTGAAAAAGAATGAGCCACAATAGGCAGCTCATTCTTTTTGTTCCGGTATGACAGAAACCGTTACGGCATCAATTCCGCCAGCTTCGCATCGAGGGCAGCCCCCCTCAGATCCTTTTCGATGATGACACCTTCCTTATCCAAAAGAACGGTGTGTGGTATGCCGTTGATGGCATACAGGTCTACGATAGGACTTTCCCAGTATTGCAGATCGGACATCTGTGGCCAGGTCATCTTCAGATCTTTGATACCCTGGGTCCATGCCCCGTGATCCTGATCCAATGAAACACCTACAACCTCGAAACCTTTCGATTTATACTTGTCGTAGGCAACCACCACGTTGGGCATCTCCTGCCGGCAGGGACCACACCAGGCAGCCCAGAAATCCACCAGCACATATTTCCCCGTCCCGGCATAGTCGGAGAGAGAGACATCATTGCCTTGGGGATCTTTCAACGTAAAATCGACAAATTTTTTACCCACTGCCACATTCTCCAGGTTCTCAAGGCGTGTGATGACACGTTGAATATTTTTCCGGGCTTTGAACTTGTCATCGGCAAGGCCCAGCAGCTCCTTTTGCTGTTCTGGGGAGAACATGGAAGAAGAGGATAGGAAGGCGTATTTTCCAAGCTCATTCCCGATATTTTCTTTGATAAAATTGAAATTCAGATCGCTTATCCGATTACTGATATTATCATAATTCGTATTGATTTCCGCTTCCAAAGAATCGGTCATGATACCTTCGGCGTTGGCAGCATTATATTGCTCCATCACGCCGCGGATACTTTTCACCAGGTCCCGCTGTTTCAATCTGAAATCGGTGTAGGCATTGTTTACCTTTGTACCTTTTATCGTTACGACAGTATCGAACAACACATCGATCTTACCCGGCTCAATCAATACCGGTACCCGGCTTTCCTGCTGCGGATTTACTGCCGGATCAAGCGAAATAAAACGAAGCACCGTGCTGTCTGCCACTCCCTTTAACGAGAATGAGCCGTTTGTGACTACCAGCGTATCCACAACGACCATGGCATCGTTGGTCATTTCCTGTACATACACGTTTGTGCCTTCATAGGCCTCATCTGCAACCGAACCGCTGATTGTATAATTCTTGCCGTTCTGGCAGGAGAGAACGAGTCCGGCCGTTAAGAAAAGAAACAATAACTTTCTCATTTTAATCTCTTTTTTATGTTTAAACATGGACAAAGATAGTAAAATGTCCGTATAAATCGCGCTAAGTTGATGATATAAAAAAATTTCCATACCTTTGAAACATAAATTTGCAATAAGTATATGGGTACGATGGTAGCACCGTCATTGCTGGCGGCCGATTTTTTGAACCTGGAGAGAGACCTTGAAATGCTTGACCGCAGTGAGGCTGACTGGATCCATCTCGACATCATGGATGGTGTTTTCGTGCCGAACATCTCTTTCGGATTTCCGGTGATCAGTCTATTGAGGAAAGTGACCAAAAAGCCTTTGGATGCCCATCTGATGATTGTTCAACCCGATAAATTCGTGGATGAGATAGCCGCCGTGGGTGCCACCTATATGAACGTACACTATGAAGCCTGTACCCATTTGCAAAGGGTGGTCCAGGAGATCAGAAAGAAAGGCATGAAGCCGGCCGTCACACTGAATCCACACACCCCGATATCCCTGCTGGAGGATATCTTACCAGATCTGGACATGGTTCTGCTGATGTCGGTAAACCCCGGTTTCGGCGGACAACAATTTATCGAACATTCCGTGAGAAAAGTAGATCAACTCAAAAAGATGATCCTGAAACAACATACTTCAACCCTCATTGAGGTAGATGGAGGAGTAAACCTCGATACTGGAAGAAGACTTGTTGACGCTGGTGCGGATGTCCTGGTCGCTGGAAGCTTTGTCTTCTCTTCGGAAAACCCCGAAGAAACCATCCGGCTGTTGCGGGCACTGTAATTTCGATTTCTCTGTTCTGGCCGTAATTCCCTTTATTTCAGGCGCGCAAATTATGAACGCTTTTGTCGGAAAAACGCCATTTTTCCGCCTGCTTTTACCGGTTATTGCAGGCATAGCAGCCTGTGCCTTACTTCCTGCATGGGCGCCCAGCCTATATTGTTTGATTTCCATTGGATTGATCCTGATCTTTCTTTCCTGCTTTTTCGGGATCAATATCCGTTATTCCGGTCGATGGGTATTTGGTGCAGGCCTGTATTTGTTCCTCTTCTCCCTTGCAATTTTACAATACCGGGAACAGGAGAAAAACAGGGAGTACTTTTTCTCAAATGAGTCACAGTATTATACAGGTGTCCTGCTCGATATCCCGGAAATAAAGCCCCGTTCCATTGCCTGTAATGTGAAGATTTCATATCCATATCAGCAAAAGGTAAAATTATATCTTGCCCAGGATAGTGCATCACGCGAGTTGAAGCCTGCCGACGAGATCATTTTCTATGCAAGGATACAGCCATTCCGCAACTTCGGCAATCCGGATGATTTTGATTATGTTCAATACATGAAAATAAAAGGTTTTACCGGATCGACCTACATACCGGAATCCGACTGGCAGAAAACAGGACGTCAATCACATGCCATTACGCCACAGTCGCAGCGGTTGAGGTTAAAAGCACTGACAATGTATCGTTCACTGATTGACAACAAAGATGCCTGTGCCTTTATCTCTGCCCTCACACTCGGATACCGGGGAGACCTTTCGGACGATATCCAGGAGGCTTTTCGTGCTTCCGGCACTGCACACGTCCTGGCGGTGAGCGGACTGCATGTGGGCATCATTTACATGATAATCAGCCTGATGTTTTCCTTTTTGGGAAAATCGGGCTGGCGATTTATACTCCGTCAATCGCTTGTGATTCTTACACTTTGGATCTACGTGTTTCTGGCAGGCGGATCTGCTTCTGTAATGCGGGCAGCCATCATGCTCTCCTTTTTTTGCCTGGGCAACATGATCAACCAAAGGGGGTTTACATACAACACGCTCGCTGCGGCTGCATTTTTCATTCTCCTGTTCAATCCCTTCAGTTTGTTTGATATCAGCTTTCAGATGAGTTTCAGTGCTGTGGCGGCCATTCTCTATTTTCAACCGAAATTATATGCCCTGTATAAGCCCAAAGGACGAATAAAGAAGTATGTATGGGATCTTTTCACTGTCTCTACGGCAGCACAACTGGGCGTCTTTCCGCTGGTACTCTATTATTTTGGTACGTTTCCAACCTGGTTTTTCATTACCAACCTGTTGGTGGTACCCCTTATCGGGATTATTATATATGCTTCGGCCGCCCTCGTAGCAGTTGACGCAATCAACAGGATGGCTGCGGGTTTCTTCGACAGAATTGAATCTCTCTTACAATGGATTGCAGAAACACTGACCGAAATTACCTTACGAATCGTTCAAATTTCCGAATCACTCCCCTTCGCACAACTTGCCGACAGTTTTATTACCACAATCCAGCTCCCACTGATGGTACTGTTTGTCTTTCTTTTCGCCACGTTTCTATACACTCACCGTGCAGAACCATTGATAATCGCACTGGCCTCATTGTTTGCTTTTCAAATGGTCACGCTGGAGAATCAGTTGCATAAACCCCCTCCCCAGCTGGTGGTGTTCAACAGTTCCGGCAGAAGTGAAATCGCGTTGTTTGCCGAAGGAAAGCGCCACTTCCTGTCTGTCCCCGGCAACGGGTTCCTGCCTCACCCGCAGAAACGCATCCTCCATTTGTCGGATGATGCATTGGCCGGCTTCGTTGCCTTGTCGCCGTTCCCGGTTGATATACTGGTCCTCTCGGATCATGCCGGTTTTAAAATGGGACAACTACTCTCTCTTTTCGAGCCATCGCTCGTTGTGCTGGACAGCTCTCTTCCTCCCGGAGTTGCTAACCGGATGACCGTCGAATGCGGGCTGCTGGGTATTCAGGTGCACGATGTCACAAAAGAGGGTGCCTTTTCCCTGATTTTTTAGTACTTTTGTTCCCAACTTAAAAAGATTGTACAAAAAAAATGAATTTGACAGATCCGATCTCCGAGGTAATCCAACCCGTAAAAGTGGCAGCGATCATGGATGCCATAGAGAGATCAGAAAAAATTGTGATTACAACCCACCTCTCACCCGATGGTGATGCACTGGGTTCTTCTCTCGCTTTGTACCATTATCTTAAAGGAAGAGGAAAACAGGTACGCATCATCATACCCAACTCTTTTCCCTACTTTCTGAAATGGATGAAGGGAGCCAACGAGGTGGAAATTTACGAGTACAATCCTTCTGCGGCTCAACACATCCTTCATCACACGGATCTTATTTTCGCACTCGACTACAATATCCCCAAAAGAACGGGAGATATGGGTTCCGCCCTGGAAGCCTCACCAGCAAAAAAAATCCTGATCGATCATCATCTTTTTCCAGGAAATATCTTTGACATTACTGTCTCTCATCCCGAGATATCCTCGACCAGCGAACTCATATTCCGATTGTTGTTTCAGGCAGGAAAATATGATGAACTTACCCTGGCCGAAGCCGAATGCATTTATTGCGGTATGATGACCGACACTGGTGGTTTCACCTTCAACTCCAGCGATCCGGAGATATTTGAGATCATCAGCCTGTTATTGCGCAAAAAAATCGACAAGGATGCCATCTATTCGCATGTATATAACAATTATTCAGAAGCTCGCTTCCGGCTGCTGGGTTACACCCTGTCGCAACGCATGCAGGTCTATCCCGATTTACACGCGGCACTCATCTACCTCTCCAGAGAGGACCAGTCACAGTTTCGCTTCGGCAAGGGCGACACGGAGGGATTTGTAAACTATCCGCTCAGCATCAAAAATATTATTTTTTCTACCTTTATCCGGGAAGACGAAGGGTTGATAAAATTATCGTTTCGCTCGCAGCTCTCGTTTCCGTGTAACGAATTTGCTGCAGACTTTTTCAATGGCGGTGGCCATCTGAATGCCTCCGGAGGGGAGTATTACGGCACTTTCGAAGAAGCACTACGCATCTACGCCGATGGATTAAAAGCCTATGAAAGTAAATTAAAGCAGGCCATCAACCCATGATAATCATTTTTTAAGAATCTATCCTTTTTATTTCGGTGTAACGGTTGGTTTTTTTAAAGCAGATTGCTTACTTTTGTAGTTTACTAAAGAACGAAAACGTTCACAAAGGTTAGTCGTTTTCTCCGCTCGGCATAGCTCAAGCAAGCTTGGCTCTGCTCTTGCTTAACGAAAACGTTCATTTCATTTATACGACAGATTCATATGAAGCATTTACATTTCATTGTCATCATCCTTGGCGGATTATTATTTCTCACTGTTTCCTGCAAGGACACCATGACCTATGCCGACTATCTGAAAGCAGAAGAAAAAGCCATTGACCTGTTTATTGAATCCAACAATCTCACCATTCTCAAGAGTTTTCCTGCAGGCAGGACCTTTGAAGAGGACGAATTTTATAAAGACCCCACAACCGGAGTCTATTTTAACGTCATCAGCTACGGTGACACGACCCGCAATCTGCAATGGAAAGAGGAGGTTTATGTGCGTTTCAGCGGTTTACACTATTTCAATACAGATGATACCACCCGATATACCAATTCTTACAGCACGCCCGAAGAGATTGTATACATCGGGCCGGTCAATTCATCCACAAAAAGCAATTATGCTACGCCGGGCTGGGTGGTTCCGCTCAGTTACGTGGGTCACACCGGAAAAGTAAAGATGATCATTCCCTTTAATATGGGTTCTTCTTATGATCAGTCTAAGTATGAGCCCACTTATTATGACATGGTACAATACCGGTTTGAAAATCAATATTGAACTGATTGATTCTTCCGGATTCCTATCCGTTTTTTTGTAAAATCACCAGCTTACGGCATATTTCATAAGTTTTTTATATGACATTAATCAAATCCATATCAGGTATCAGGGGTACTATTGGCGGAGAAACAGGTGAAAACCTCACGCCGATTGACATCGTAAAATTTACAGCGGCATATGCATCCTTCATCAGAAAAGTATCGCTACAAAGCCGACCCAGAATTGTGGTGGGACGCGACGCCCGTATTTCAGGAGAGATGGTACACCGGATTATCACCGGCACACTCATCGGCATGGGCTGTGATGTGACCGATATCGGGCTGGCTACGACTCCCACCACGGAGATTGCCGTAACGAAAGAAGCGGCTGCCGGAGGCATCATCATCACGGCAAGTCACAACCCCAAACAGTGGAATGCCCTGAAGCTGCTCAATCAAAAGGGAGAATTTCTGAACGCGGAAGAGGGAAAGGAAATACTTGAACTAGCCGAAACAGGAAATTTTTCATTCTCACCGGTAGACGAACTGGGAAAGATCACGCAAAAGCAATACCTGCATGAACATATCCAACGGGTTTTATCTCTCGCTCTGGTAGATAAAGAGGCAATCAAAGCTGCCAATTTCAGGGTAGCTGTCGACAGCGTAAATTCCGTGGGAGGCATTGCCATTCCTGAACTATTATATGCCCTGGGAGTAAAAGAGATCTTTAAATTGCACTGCGCTCCGCATGGCAACTTCTCCCACAATCCGGAACCTTTGCCACAGCATCTGACGGAACTCGCTTCACTGACCCGCAGTTCAAAGGCAAGTGTTGGGTTTGCCGTTGATCCGGATGTAGATCGTCTGGCAATTTACTGCGAAGATGGAGAACCCTTTGGGGAAGAGTATACCCTGGTGGCGGTGTCCGACTACGTGCTGCAGCATACACCGGGAAACACGGTGTCAAACCTCAGTTCAAGCCGTGCCCTGCGCGATGTGACAACCGCCAGGAACGGCAGTTATTACGCTGCGGCAGTGGGCGAAGTGAATGTCGTGACAAAGATGAAAGAGGTAAACGCAGTGATTGGCGGCGAAGGAAATGGTGGTATCATTTATCCTGCCTCCCATTACGGACGCGACGCACTGGTGGGCATCGCACTGTTTCTCACCTATCTCGCCAAGTCGGGAAAGACTCCTTCGGCGCTAAGAAAATCCCTTCCCCCTTATTTTATGGCCAAACAAAAGGTGGAGCTTACACCTGACATTGATACGGATACGATCCTGGAAAAGATGAAAGATAAATTCAGTGACCAACAGATAACCGACATCGATGGGGTGAAGATCGATTTTCCGGACAAGTGGGTTCATCTTCGAAAATCAAATACCGAACCGATCATCCGGGTTTATTCTGAAGCACACTCACAGAAAGAGGCGGAAGAAATCGGCAAACAGATCATTGATATAATCAGAGACCTTGCATAAGGTCGTGCCAACAACCTTTTTTATCAAACAATTTGCCACATCATTTTTTGACGTGCCATTTGCGTTCTTCAATCGTAAGATAAAGCCAAGAGTAAATGAAAGATACATTGATTAGTCGCGATGACTTGCGCGGCCTGCACCATGTTTTGCGAGGCAAATATGGAGACATGCTGATCGACTTGGGTATCAAAATATCGGCGTTGCATGTTCCCAACGAGATTTACAATCGTTCAAAACATCTTACCGGACCGGCGTTCTGCAAGGATGTACTGGATAAACTCGGGATCATACGCACCATACGAAACGAGCAGGTGCTCGAGCAATTCAAAAATAGGCCGTTCATCACAGTTTCCAATCACGCTTACGGACATATCGACGGCATAGCCGCCATAGAGACCGTGGGCAGTCGTGTGGATAACTACAAGATGATGGTCAACATCATCCTTTCGTTTGTGGATACGATGGCCGAAAATTTCATCACCGTGAATCCGATGAAAAACGAAGAGAAGAACCGATTCACCTTCGCCGGTATCAGAGAAAGTATTGCCCATTTGCGTGAGGGATACCCGATGGGGTTTTTCCCGGCTGGAGCTGTTTCCAATCTCTATTTCAGAAAAGGAAGATTTGAAATAGAGGACCGGGAGTGGCAACCGGCAGTGTTGAAGATTATTCAAAAAATGAAAGTACCGGTTATTCCCATGCATATCTCCGGTCAAAACAGTCGTTCCTTCTATCTGTCGAAGGTTTTTGGCTGGCAGTTCCGCAATCTCAGACTGTGCCATGAACTATATAACAAGAGGGACAAAGAGATGGTCATCACCTTTGGCGATCCGGTGATGCCTGAAGAGATTGATCAGTTCGGAGAAGAGACCGCCCGATTGGGAGAATTCCTGAAAGCAAAGACATATGCTTTAAAATAATTGTCTATCTTTGAATTCTCAAACAACATTGTATGGTAAAGTACTCTCTGCAACAGGTGAAGCAACGTTTCGGCATCATTGGCAACGCTCCCGAGCTGGATCGCGCCATTGACGTGGCGTTACAGGTAGCTCCCACCGACTTGTCGGTGCTTATCACTGGAGAGAGTGGCGTGGGGAAAGAAAATTTTCCGCAGATTATACATCTTTACAGCAAACGCAAACATGGCCCCTACTTTGCCATTAACTGCGGATCCATCCCCGAGGGGACCATCGACTCAGAGCTATTTGGACACGAGAAGGGCTCTTTTACCGGCGCTACCGGCACAAGGAAAGGTTATTTTGAAGCTGCCGACGGCGGCACCCTCTTCCTCGATGAAGCCGGTGAACTGCCGCTGCCCACGCAGGCACGACTGCTGCGGGTGCTCGAAAGCGGGGAGTTCATCAAGGTAGGTTCGTCAAAGGTGGAAAAGAGCGATGTACGGGTGGTGGCGGCTACCAACATGGATATGATAAAAGCCGTGGAACAGGGAAAATTTCGTGAGGATCTCTATTACCGGCTTAACTCTGTACCCATACGCATACCACCGTTGCGAGACAGGAGAGATGATATCCCCCTGCTATTCAGAAAGTTTTCGGGAGACTGCGCGGAAAAATATATGATGCCTTCCATCAACCTAACCGACGATGCGAGGGAGATGCTGAAGACTTACCGCTGGCCTGGGAATATCCGCCAGTTGAAGAATATCACCGAACAGATTTCCATTATTGAACAGGAACGCGTGATCACTGCCGATATCCTGCAGAAATATCTGCCCTACAATGAGGTGGGCATGCTCCCCGTCCCCCTGTCACAGCTTCATGATACTGAACAGAAATCATTTGCCAACGAGCGGGAGATATTGTACCAGGTTCTCTTCGACATGAAGAAAGACATCACCGATCTGAAGCAGGTTGTAAAGAGTATCATGAAAAATCCGGGTCAGGCGGCTTCTTCGTTTGAAACCACCTCAACCGAACTGCAAACAGCATCGGTTATACGGGAAGATCATGCCCACGTGTCGGTTCCGGTAAAATATGAAGCGCTTCCCAAGAACATTCAGCTTGATGAAAGGGAGAAAGACGACATCCAGGAAGCCACTGAATATGAAGAAAGTGCCTTGTCGATCAGTGAAGTGGAGAAAGAGATGATCATCAAAGCGCTGGAACGGCATAGCGGTAAACGTAAACTGGCTGCGGCTGACTTGGGCATCTCCGAGCGCACCCTTTACCGCAAAATTAAGGAATATAGTCTGGAAGGTTGATCCCATCCGGATAAACAGGGAACAAGCATGAAGATTCATATAAGCAAAGTTTTTCTCGTTCACATTGTCATCCTATTCTCAATGATTTTTCTGGTAAGTTCATGCAGGATGTCTTACTCCTTCAGAACTGCCTCCATTGATTATGATCTCACCAAGACCCTTTCTATCGGCCATTTTATCAACCAGGCGCCATTGGTATATCCACCTCTTGAACAACGCTTCAACGAAGAGATGAAAGATATGTTTACCCGCAATACCCGCCTGAAGCTTGTGAATCAGAATGCCGACATGGAGATTGAAGGTGAGATTGTGGGATATGAGTTGACTCCCTTGGCTGTGCAGGAAGATGCATTTGCTTCGGAGACACGGCTGACCATGACAGTAAGGATGCGTTTTCGCAATAACAAGATCGATGCACCCGAAATGCAGGAAACTATTTCTGCGAACCGCACATTTTCAAGTAACACCGTTTTCGACACGGTACAGGATCAGCTAATCTATGAACTGATCGACGAGATTGTGGATCAAATATTCAATGCGACCATGGCAAACTGGTAATTCAATGGACAAGGAGAAACTATACGGATTCATCGAAGAGCCCGATACGCTGACAACCGCCACGGAAGAAGCACTCAAAACAGTAGTGGAAACATATCCCTGCTTCCAGACTTCCAGATTGTTGTACACCAAATATCTCGACCTGGTCAATAGCGATCGTTATATTGAGGAGCTCGGTAAAACAGCTGTCTTGTGTGGCGACAGGAAGAAGCTGTTTTATCTGATACACAGGGAAAGCTATCACAAACTGCTTCTTCAACCGGAAGTACATCTTGGTGGTGTGAAGGACAGAACGGAGGAGTTGCTCGACTCCTTCCTTACCTCACTTGGCGAAGATGAAATAAATGAAACAAGGCTTGACAATGGAGCACTGAATATTGTATCGAGTGACTATTTCTCTTATCTGGAATCGATGGAGGAAGAGGAGACGTCCGATCCTGCAGGAGAACGAAAACTTCAACACCACGACCTTATTGATGCCTTTATTGAAAAAGCGGCTGCCGAACCGCTATTCTCCCCTTATGATCCTGAAACTGGGGCAGCCGATCAAAAAAACACCGCCGATGACCATGGCGGTGAGTTTCTAACGGAAACACTCGCAAAGATCTACATCAAACAAAAAAAATATGAACAGGCACTCACAATTATTAAACGTTTAAGTTTGAATTTCCCGAAAAAAAGTATTTACTTTGCCGACCAAATTCGTTTTTTAGAATTTTTGATTATGAATGAACGTTTTCGATAAGTGAGAGCAGAGCCAAGCTTGCTTGAGCTATGCCGAGCGCAGAAAAC
>DFYK01000033.1 GCA_002383605.1 Proteiniphilum sp. UBA4084
GACGGGTCAGACCGTATTCAGACAATGCGCAATGGTGTTCCGTTCTGGAATAACGGCAATGTGAAAACACCAACTGGTCAGGCCGGCACCAGCGTTAGTGTCGCAGATGGTGAAATTAACCCCTTGATGGATTTAAATAAAAGTTACGGAAGAGGTATCGGGAGATTACGTCCAACGAGCTATTATACAAATAAAATTTGGACAAGCAAGGAGTTAAAAGATTTAAGGGGTATTTATAATAGAGACAGCTGGAAAAGTCCGGAAGATTTACTGTATAATCATCCGAATCTTAAAAAGAAGAACGACCCCTGGTATGGAAAAAATTTAGTAAAACCGGTTGCGATGTCTGTAGAAGATACCATTCGGTGCTGGTTTTCCTGGCCGCATTATAAATTGTTTGTCCCGGATCCTCTCCAGACTCAATGGGCGGGAGGCGAAACCCCCTGGTATATTTATCGTTCTGCCGAAGTTTATTTGATGATTGCTGAATGTTATTACTGGAAAAATCAATTACAGCAAGCAACAGATGCGATCAATGTAGTGAGGGCACGTGCGGGAGCAGACCTCCTGACAGCAGGTGATATAAATATTGGAGCCATTCTTGATGAACGGGCAAGGGAGTTGTATTACGAAGAAAACAGAAAATCGGAACTGACAAGAATTGCGTATACCTATGCTAAAACCGGCAAGCCTTGTGAAGTGTTCGGAGGGAGAGTTTATAAGCTGGATAATTTTTCGGGACCGGGAGGAGTTAACTCGAACATAAAACAGGAAGGGATTAACTTTTACTATGATTGGATCATGAAGGTAGGTAACTTCTACAACAAAGGAGTTAAACATAAGTGGGCCGAGTATAAGATGAGCGTACATCATGTATTGTGGCCCGTTCCTGCGAATGCCATCAATACAAACATCAAAGGCGTGATCAATCAGAACATCGGTTATCCGGGAGCTGAGAACAATGTAGAGCCGTTAATAGTCCCAAAAGATAAAACAGTGCTTGGTCCCGATTCCAAATAATTAAGCATTCAAACGAGACCATCGTTGTCATTATCCCTCCCATAAAGAACAATCTGTCCTTTATGGGAGGGTATAAATTCAGTATTCCGTCAAGAATTAAAACTGATAATTTTTAGGTTGATGGCATTTTTATTACCTTTACAACTTCCATTAAATCGAAAAGTATCAAAAAATGTAATATAATTATCATGACAACAAGAAGAGATTTTCTGAGGAGTGCAGCACTCGCATCTGCAGGACTGGCTATGGGAAACATATCGACAAAAATGAATGCAGCAAGCTACAGCAGGGTAGTGGGTGCCAGCAAAAAAGTAAACCTGGCCCACATCGGAATTGGAAACAGGGGATGGGAGATCATCAATGATTTCGACAAGACTGGCTTGGCCAACGTGGTTGCCCTGTGCGATGTGGATATGGGAGCGGAACACACCAAAAAGGCACTGGCCAAATTCCCGAACGCGAAACTTTTCAAGGATTTCCGGGAGATGTTCGACAAGATAGGCAACGAGATAGAGGCAGTGGCTATTGCCACGCCCGACTTTGCCCATTTCCCGGCAGTGATGATGGCCATGGCGGAAGGTAAGCATGTGTATGTGGAGAAACCACTGAGCCGCACTTTCCTTGAGTCGGAGCTGATCATGCAGGCAGCCCGGAAATACCCCAAAGTAGTTACCCAGATGGGGAACCAGGGTCATTCCGAGGCCAACTACTTTCAGTTCAAAGCCTGGAAGGAAGCCGGCATTATCAAGGATGTCACTGCCATCACAGCACACATGAACAACCCGCGCCGCTGGCATGGCTGGGACCCGAATATCAAAAAGTTTCCTGCTGCAGAGCCGATACCTGAAACGCTGGACTGGGACACTTGGCTGATGGCCCGTGATTATCACGATTTCAACAAGGATTTCCACTATGGCCAATGGCGCTGCTGGTATGATTTCGGTATGGGTGCACTGGGCGACTGGGGTGCACATATCATTGATACAGCCCACGAGTTTCTGGAATTGGGACTGCCGGAAGAGGTAACACCCCTGCGACTGAGCGGGCATAACGATTATTTCTTCCCCATGTCAAGTACCATTGAATTCAAATTTCCGAAGCGGGGCAATATGCCGCCGGTGGTGATCACCTGGTATGATGGAGTGGATAATATTCCCCCAGTACCGGAAGGATACGGCGTATCGGAGATTGATCCAAATATACCGACAGTGGCAGGCGGAAAGATTCAGCCAGCCAAGCTGAATCCCGGGAAAGAGATCTACAGCAAGGAACTGACTTTCAAAGGAGGTTCACACGGCAGCACATTGAGTATTATTCCCGGAGAGAAAGCGAAAGAAATGGAAAAGAAACTACCCGAAGTACCGAAGAGTCCTTCCAATCACTTCGCCAACTTCCTTCTGGCCTGTCAGGGCAAAGAAAAGACACGCTCACCATTTGAAATATCGGCACCGTTGAGCCAGGTATTTTGTCTGGGAGTGGCAGCACAGCGCCTGAACCGCAAGATTGTTTTTGACAGGGAAACCAAACGTGTCACCAACGATGCCTTTGCCGATGCGTTCCTCACAGGGGAGCCGCCCAGAAAAGGCTGGGAGGATTTTTACAAAATCTAATCAATTAACATAAATAACAGAGCAATGAAGAAAAACAGTTTATTACTTTTTGTGATGGTCGCACTACTCGCCTCTTGTTCTCCGCAAGGACCGAAGTGGCAGGAATTGTTTAACGGAAAAGACCTGCAGGGATGGGAAAAGTTAAACGGTACGGCAGAATATAAGATTGAAGACAACACCATTGTCGGCATTTCTCAACTGAACACACCCAACACTTTTCTGGCGACAACAGAAAAATACGATGATTTTATCCTGGAATTCGAATTTAAGGTGGACGAGGGGTTAAATTCTGGCGTGCAATTTAGAAGCAACAGCCTGGCAGATTACAAAGATGGGCGTGTACATGGATATCAGTTTGAAATTGATCCTTCCGACCGTTCATGGACGGGAGGAATTTATGATGAGGCCCGTCGGGGATGGCTCTACCCAATGAATTACAACCCCGAGGGAATGAAGGCGTTTAAACAGGGTGAGTGGAACAGTGCCCGCATCGAAGCCATCGGGAACTCTCTTCGTACCTGGGTAAACGGCATACCCTGTGCCGACATTCTGGATGAGACCACATCATCTGGTTTTATTGCCCTGCAGGTGCATGCTATCAAAAATGCCGAACAGGAAGGAAAAACGGTGGCATGGCGCAATATCCGTATTCTTACAGAAGAACTGGATAAATATAAAACAGCCGTGAATGAAGATGTTGTGCAGATAAACCAGGTTGCAAACACAATCTCTGATCGTGAAGCTGCTGAGGGATGGAAACTGCTCTGGGATGGAAAGACCACCGAAGGATGGCGTGGTGCCAAAAGAGATGATTTTCCCGATCAGGGATGGTCGATCGACAATGGCATACTGAAAGTACACAAAAGTGATGGCGGTGAGTCCACCAACGGTGGTGATATTGTTACGACCCGTCCATACAAGAACTTTATGCTGAAAGTCGATTTCAAGATCACTGAGGGTGCCAACAGCGGGATTAAGTATTTCGTGGATACCAACCTGAATAAGGGAGAAGGATCGGCCATCGGTTGCGAATTCCAGATTCTGGATGACAAGAACCATCCGGATGCCAAGCTGGGCATAAATGGCAACAGAACGCTGGGTTCATTGTACGACCTGATTGCAGCACCCCTTGACAAACCGTTCCGAAACGGATTCTTCAATACCGCGATGGTGGTTGTAGAAGGAAATCATGTGGAACATTGGTTGAACGGTGTGAAAATTGTGGAATATGACCGCAACAACGATGCATGGAACGAACTGGTGCAGACCAGCAAATACAAAGACTGGCCCAATTTCGGCAATGCCGACGAGGGTTTGATTTTGTTACAGGATCATGGGAATGAAGTTTGGTTTCAGAATATCAAAATTAAAGAATTATAAGTGTAATTACATTCCATTCCCTACAAGACCGCCGGACAACCTCCGGCGGTTTTTGTTTCTCTATACAAACTCTTTTTTCAGCGCTTTTACCCACTTTTCAAGGCGTTCCTGGGTCAGGTCATATTCGTTGTCCTCATCAATGGGAAGTCCCACCCACAAACCGTCAATCACTGCCGTGGAATCATCGTAGGTATAACCTTCATCGGGCACCCTCCCCACTATTTGTACTTTGTCATGAATTTCATCGAACACTACTTTCATCGATTCGGCAAAGCTGGTCGAATAGGATGCACTGTCCCCCAGTGCGAAAATGGCCGCTTTTTTTCCGGTGAAGTCCATTCTCGCGAAAGAAGGAAGAAATCCTTCCCAGTCGTCCTGCAAATCGCCTATGCCGGTAGTAGAGGTGCCGATAATATAGTAAGTGTAATCGTTTATTTCATCGAGACCAACCTCCATGACATTGTATATATCTGCGTTTCCGTCGAAAAGGTCCTGCACCTGTCTGGCAACAGAAGTTACATTACCGCCGGATGAGCCGTACAGAATAGCTATTTTATTCATTGTTGTCTGATTTTTCTTATAGAGTAAACATTTTAACCCGCGAAATGTTTGTTGCGAAACAAACGACCCGTTTTTCTTTTGCGGATCACTGAAAATGTGTTATTTTTGCACTCCATCCGGCGCGGTAGTTCAATGGATAGAATAGAAGTTTCCTAAACTTTAGATTCGGGTTCGATTCCCGGCCGTGCTACTCAATTACTATAACCTGTTTAAAGTAGATGCACATGAAGATTTCCGTTTTTTTTATTCTGGCTGCACTAATGGCAACCATTTTTTTCAACTCCTGCAATCCACAAAAAGAAAAAGAGGGAGATTGGATACAATTGTTCAATGGCGAAGATCTTGCCGGCTGGATCCCCAAGATAGCCGGGTATGAGGCAGGAGACAATTTTGCCAATACATTTCGGGTTGAGGATGGAATGATAAAAGTGCGGTACGAGGGATACGATTCTCTACGGAACCGGTTCGGACACCTTTTTTACAAGGATGAGTTTTCAAGCTATAAGCTGCGGGTAGAATACCGCATTGTGGGCGAACAATGTCCCGGTGCACCCGGATGGGCTTACAAAAATTCCGGTATCATGGTACATGGCCAGTCGCCCGAGTCGATGGAGCTGAATCAGGACTTTCCCACCTCCATTGAAGTGCAGCTCCTCGCAAGCGATTCGCTGGTGCAGCGTACGAACATGAATGTCTGTACTCCCGGCACCAATATCGTGATGAATGGAGAATTGATCCTTGATCACTGTATCAATTCATCATCTGCCTTTTTTTATGGAGAGGACTGGATTACCGCCGAGGTGGAGGTGAGAGGAGGTGAGGTGATTTACCATATAATAAATGGCGATACGGTGTTGCAATACAACAAGCCCCAGTTGGATGAACGCGATGGTACCTATCTCAAACTGATTGAACTCAATGGAGGCGATAAGATGTTAAGCAAGGGCACCATTTCCCTGCAGAGTGAAGGCCATCCGATAGATTTCAGAAAAGTGGAGTTGATGGTTTTCTGAGTTGCTTATCCGCTTGCGGCATAAAAAATCCCGCTCTCTTTCTGAGGCGGGATTTTTTTAATACTTATCTGCAAATGATTAGTCCAATTGGGGTCCCGAGGGGATTAGCGCAAGGGCTGCATCATTGTCGCAGTATTGCTTGAAGTTTTCGATATACATACCGGCCAGCTTTTTTGCCTTGGCTTCCCATTCGCTCTTGTCGGCATAGGTGCTGCGCGGGTCCAGGATATCTGAAACGCCGTTCAGTTTCACGGGAGCAGTCAGGTTCATAATGGGAACGTGCAATGTTTCAGCTTCTTCAATAGATCCGTCGAGGATGGCATCAATGATGGCACGGGTATCCTTCAGTGAGATACGTTTTCCTGTTCCGTTCCAGCCGGTGTTCACCAGGTAGGCTTTGGCGTTGTGCTCATTCATCTTCTCTGCAAGGCGTTGTGCATACATTGTCGGGTGTACCGTGAGGAATGCTTCGCCAAAGGCAGGAGAGAAAGAGGGCTGTGGTTCAGTGATCCCGCGTTCCGTACCGGCCAGCTTGGAGGTGAATCCGCAAAGGAAGTGATACTGTGCCTGGTTGTCGTCCAGAATGGAAACCGGAGGCAATACCCCGAAAGCATCTGCCGAGAGATAGATGATTTTTTTGGCATGTCCTGCGCGTGAAGGAAGCACAATTTTGCTGATATGGTAGATCGGATAAGATACACGGGTATTTTCCGTGGTGGAACCATCGCTGTAGTCGATATTGCCTGCATCATCCACTGTCACGTTTTCCAGCAAAGCATCGCGGCGAATTGCTCTCCAGATGTCCGGTTCATTTTCTTCGCTCAGGTTGATCACCTTGGCATAACAGCCTCCTTCGTAGTTGAATACGCCATTATGATCCCAGCCGTGTTCGTCGTCACCGATCAGGTAGCGCTTCGGATCGGCAGAGAGGGTTGTCTTTCCTGTACCCGATAATCCGAAGAAGACAGCTACATCGCCCTCCTTGCCCACGTTGGCAGAGCAGTGCATGGAAGCAATACCGCGCAACGGCAGATAGTAGTTCATCAACGAGAAGATACCTTTTTTCATTTCGCCGCCATACCAGGTACCGCCAATTACCTGCATTTTCTCTGTCAGGTCGAACAGGGTGAAGTTCTCGGAGTTTAGCCCGAATTCTTTCCACTTGTCGTTGGTCGTTTTGGAGCCGTTCAGGCACACGAAATCGGGTTCACCGTAATGCGTCAGTTCATAATGCGAAGGACGGATGAACATGTTGGTCACGAAATGTGCCTGCCATGCTACTTCCACGATGAAGCGTACTTTCATGCGGGTATCTTCGTTTGTTCCGCAGAATGTGTCAACCACATACAGTTTTTCAGATTTGGAAAGCTGCTCGGTCACGCGTCCTTTGCAATAGTCGAATGCCTCTTTGGAGCAGGGACGGTTGATAGTGCCATCCCACCAGAGCGTGTCTTTGGTTACGTCATCCTTGACAAAATATTTGTCTTTTGGAGAGCGACCGGTGAATTTGCCGGTATAAACAGCTGTGGCTCCTGTTTTTGTTAATTTGGCCTTTTCGAATCCCTCGTTTGCAGGATTCATTTCATCCTGATACAGCGTTTCGTAGGAAGGATTATGCACGATCTCAAAATCGCCCACAATACCATACTTGCTTAAATCTAAATTTGCCATCTTGAAAAAATTTGGGTTTATTATTATGATTGTATAAAACTCTTTTTGATAAGTCCTAAAACAGTCGTACAAAAATATAAAAAATCCGTCAAACCGGAAAGGAATTAAAGAAATTTTTCTTTAATTAGACCTGTTTTCTCTCTGAAACCCCACTTGGAACAAAAAAAAAGTGGAAATGTTCAGTAAAAAAAAGAAAAACAGTACCTTTGTTTTCCGAAAGCAAAACTGTACAGTCAGATAAAGAGCGATGAAAATATACAATTTTTCGGAAAATAATTCGTTACTGAATGCTTATGTCCGTGAAATCAGAGACATCTCCATTCAGGGAGACCGGCTTCGTTTTCGAAGGAATATAGAACGTATAGGAGAGATCATGGCTTACGAGATCAGTAAGAAGTTACAGTACAGGAGCCTTGAAATTTCCACTCCGTTGGCGTTAACGGAGGTAAATGTTCCCGACGAAGAAATCGTGATTGCCACCATCTTGCGTGCAGGGCTTCCCTTCCACCACGGGATGCTTAATTACTTTGACGGAGCGGAAAATGCATTCGTTTCAGCCTACAGAAAATACAAGGAAACCGGCCATCACACTTTTGATATTCACATAGAATATATTGCTTCTCCTTCCATTGAGGGGAAAACGCTGATCCTGGCCGACCCCATGCTGGCTACAGGTAGTAGTATGGAACTCACCTACAGGGCGCTGCTCACAAAAGGTACTCCCTCTCACATTCATATTGCCACCATCATAGCGAGTCGGCAGGCAATCGACTATTGCACGGCAAACTTTCCCCCGGAAAAGACCACCATTTGGGCAGCAGCCATCGACCCGGGATTAAATGAGTCTTCCTACATAGTCCCCGGCATCGGAGATGCGGGGGACCTGGCTTACGGCGAGAAACTCTAATTGTAGAATTTTTTATCGAATGCGCTAAACTCCGGCTGTTTCAGTATGAGACGACGCCACACTGCAGACAGGAAGCCAGTCCCATATCCCGTTGTTTGGATCCATGCTGCTGCGATGCTGTAACAGGCTACTTTAAGCGACTTCTGTAGTCGCAGCGAGTCAATGCAAATGGCGAGGCTATAGAGAACCGGAACAACAAGCAATGCGGGATAGAGCGGTGAAAAAAGGAAGATCACTGCCATGGCGATGACAAAAAGAGCGGGAAGAGCATGTACCGATTTCAATGACCCTGGATGTGACAGATGCAGGTTGATGCGCGCAATGCCCGAGTTGTGAACCTGTTTGAAAAACTGCCTGAAGGTGGACCTTCTTTTGTGATATACATAAGCCTCCGGGATAAGCGCTGTCCGGAAGTCGGCTTTCAGCAGTCGGAGACTGAAATCGATGTCTTCTCCAAACCGCATGGTGCCATAGCCGCCTATGGCATTGAAGGCCGCCCGGGAGACACCCAGATTGAAACTGCGGGGGTGGAACCGGTCCATTGATTGTTTCTTTCCCCTGATACCGCCGGTAGTAAAAAAAGAGGTCATTGAATAATTGATTGCTTTTTGTGCCGTGGTAAAGGATGGTAAAGCAGCATCGGGACCCCCGTAAGCGTCCGTGAAGTTTTCAGTCAGCGTGCGTGTCACGGTTTCCATGTAATGCGGCGGGATGATACAGTCAGAATCAAAAAAAATCAGGTAATCATATTTTGCCCGTTCAGCACCTGCATTTCTGGATAGACCCGGACCTGAATTGGTCTTGTAAAAATAGGTGATGTCAAGCCTGTCCCGGTATTTTTCCGCCACCTCATCACTTTTACGGGAAGATCCATCCTCTACGATGATTACTTCAAATTCCCCGACGGTCTGCTCACAAAGACTGGAAAGCAGTTCGTTCACTTCTTCAGGTCGGTTATAAAGGGGGATAATGACAGAGAAATGCATGAGACTATTTATTTTAACTCTGCAAAACTAATGATTTTATTTCGAACTTTGGTGAAAAGAGCTGTTGCTTCATAAATTTTGTGGCGGTTGTGTGAATAAAGAGCCCGAAAACAAAAAACAGTTAAAGATATGTGAAAATCTTTGAATAATTAAAAAAAACAACATATCTTTGTCTTCTATCTGATGTTTGGGAAAATTTGCAAAAAAAAGATAAACCCAAAGAAACAGAATCGATAAAATCGGGTAGTCTATGGTTAAGTGGAGTAAAATATTTATTTATTGTTTCATCATATGGGGCGCTGTTTCATGTAATAGTGAGGAAGGAACATTCATTAAAGGGAAGATAGCAAATCTGCAAGATCCATATATCCTTGCTGCATACCTATCGGCAGATACGCTTGCCATTGATACCATTGCTACCGACAGTCAGGGACGATTTAATTACAGGAGTCATATTGACACACTGACTACCTTTTCGCTGTATCTGAATAATTACGAGAGTGCAGCGGTTGTTTTTGCCAATAAAGGGGAAAAGATCAAGGTTGATGGTGATGCGCTGTTGCCGGATCTCATTCGCATAAACGGGAATGAGATCAACGAAGATCTTACTTCTTTCAAAATCAATAATACCGACTTGCTTACCCCAAGAGGACAGTTGTTGATAAACCTGCTGAAAGAAAAAGAATCGGATGCCCCCGCAAATAATTCACTCACCTATCGTGATGAGATTGCACAGTTGAATGTACTCAATCATGAGTTGATGCTGAAAGCGGAAGAATTCATCAAAGAGCATCCGGCAAAATTTTCCAGTCTTATTCTGATCAGCAACTTTTTCATGAACAGCGACAATCCACAGGCGCTCGAAAGGGTACTAGGCTATATACAGGGTGATGTGGCGAAGACACAGCTTGCAACGAGACTACGCGATTATTCCGAAAAGATGAATCGTTCGGCTGAGGGTGCGCCGATGCCTTATTTCAATTTGACCGATAAAGATGATAAAAATATTTATTCTCACGATTTTCAGGGTAAATATCTGCTTTTGTCGTTCATCTCTACAGCAGGTATTGAGTCACGAGAGACAGTGGCACTATTGAAGAATGAGTATGCCAACGTAAACAAAGACAGTGTGTCGTTTGTCACGATCTATATCGATTCCGATATTTATCCCATTAATTATGCAGCGAATGACTCTATTCCATGGACCGTTGTTCTTGAAAAGAAGAGTTGGGGATCAGATATTGTAGAAACTTTCAATGTGCAATTCATTCCTTTCAACATGCTGATTGCACCTGACGGTACCATCAAGGTACGTAATCTGCCCGCCCAGGGAGTGGTGGATGTGATCGGAAAAAGTTCCGGAAACTAAGTATCATACAACGTACGTTGCATGCTGGTCAAATTATTTGGAGCGGCTGTACAGGGCATCAATGCCACGCTCATTACCATTGAAGTAAACTGTTCAAGAGGTATTCGTTTCATGCTCGTGGGCCTGCCGGATACATCTGTAAAAGAAAGTCATGAAAGGATTGTCTCCGCCCTGGAGGTCAATAGTCTGAAATTTCCCCGTCAGCAGATTGTGATCAACATGTCACCTGCCGATATCCGCAAAGAGGGTTCGGCATACGATCTGCCTCTGGCTGTCGGCATTCTGGCTGCTTCAGGATCCCTGAGTCCCGAAAAGCTGAGTGATTACGTGATGATGGGAGAACTGTCACTCGATGGCAGCATCCTTCCGCTCAGGGGAGCTCTGCCTGTAGCCATCATGGCAAAGGAAAACGGATTCAGGGGCCTTATCGTGCCTTCTGCCAATGCGAAAGAAGCGGCTGTGGTAGAAGGTTTGACAGTATATGGCATGGAGAACATCCGTGAGGTCGTCGACTTTTTTAACGGACGGCAGTTGCCGGCACCCACTGTGGTAGACATTGTGCGTGAATTTCAGGAAGGGCGTAATGCTTTTGATTCTGATTTCTCCGACGTGAAAGGGCAGGAAAATGTGAAGCGTGCGCTTGAGGTGGCTGCTGCCGGGGGACACAACATTGTCATGGTGGGGCCGCCCGGATCGGGCAAGTCCATGATGGCCAAGCGTATGCCGTCTATTCTTCCGCCTTTTTCGCTGGATGAAGCACTGGAGACTACCCGCATACACAGCGTAGCAGGTCAGATCGGGCTGCATAAGTCGCTGATGACCCAAAGACCGTTTCGTTCGCCGCATCATACTATTAGTGACGTGGCCATGGTGGGAGGAGGTTCTTACCCACAACCGGGGGAAATCAGCCTGGCGCATAACGGCGTACTTTTTCTCGATGAGCTGCCGGAATTTAACCGGAATGTACTTGAGGTTATGCGACAGCCACTGGAGGACCGCAGGATTACCATTTCCCGCGCCCGTTTCAGTGTGGATTATCCGGCCAGCTTCATGCTGGTAGCAGCCATGAATCCCTGTCCATGCGGTTTTCATAATCACCCCGATAAAGAGTGTGTCTGTCCCCCCGGAGCCGTGCAACGTTATCTGAATAAAATATCGGGACCGTTGCTCGACCGGATCGACATACAAATTGAAATTATTCCCGTCCCGTTCGACAAAATTTCAGACCGTACATCGGCCGAACATAGTGATCTTATTCGCCAGCGTGTGGTGAAGGCAAGAAAAATACAGGAACACCGATTCAGAGGAGTGAAAGGTGTCTATTGCAATGCCCAGATGAGCGGTAAGATGCTGCACAAGTATGTTTCCCCCGACAGTGCAGGACTGAGTCTGCTTAAAACAGCCATGGAGCGGCTCAGCCTCTCCGCCCGGGCTTATGACCGCATCCTCAAGGTGTCACGTACCATCGCCGATCTGGAGGGGAGTGAACAGATCAAGCCGGCTCACCTGGCAGAAGCCATCAATTACCGGAATCTCGACAGGGAAAGCTGGGCGAGATAAAGTTATCTCTTCTCGAAGTGATGGTCGTCGTAATATTTCGAAAAAGTATGTCCCCATCGAAATCCTTTTTTCAGAAACTCTTTTACAACCGGGTGTCCGGGATATAATGTGCCGTTCACCGTGGTATCCTGCACGGCGTCTGCCGGAATATTTGGCCGGTCGCCACTTTTCCTTCGTAGAGGATTGAATCGCGGATTTATATCGATGGCCATGCCGGTGGCATGTCTGGAATAGGAGATGTTGCGGTAGCAGAAACTATAGCTGTTGTTGTCGGCCATCGAGAGCGTGTCGTTCCAGTTATAGCGGACAATGGGAATCACTTTTTCTATCACGAATCCTTCGTTGAGCATAAAATGGAACATATACGCTACGTCGGATGCAATTTCTTTGTTTGAGAGAATCTGCCCCAGATGAATTTTTCCGTCGGTTGAGAGATAAAGAACGTCGAATAATATCAGCTGGTCGATGATTTGTTGGGGCGCTTTCGTGCCGGCAATCGCTTCCTCAAAGGTGAGACTGGCATCAACGACGGTATCTTCCTTCAACACGCTCTTCTCTGGTGTGGTTTGACGCGTTTGTGCAATTTGTTTTGGTTCTCTCCCGGGACCCGTGCAGGAAAGCAGAAGCACACCGATAAAAAGCAGAATGAGACTTGTTTTCATCAACTCAGTTCCAGTCCGAATTCATCGGATAGTTTTTGAAGTGCCGGGTTTTGCTGCACCATCTCATCAAATATCTCACGCGAAGTGAGTGGTTTTTTAATGGCGTTGCCTTCCGCAATGCGAATGGTCATGGTAATATCCCCGTTCTGCAATTTTTCCCTGAGATAGGAGAGGATAGAGAGGCTGTTATCGGTAAGATACTGCTTGTTAAGCTCCGTATTTACTTCCACCTCAAATACCACATCGCTCAGCATCCTGGGCAGGTAAAGCGACATCGTATTTTTAAGCAGGACTTCCTCCTTCAGTGCTGCGGCATATGATTCCCATGCAGCAATCAATTCTTTTTCCGTGAACAGGTTGGTCCCATTTTGCCGGACTTGCTCGCCGCTATTGTTTGTTTCCTTTTTTTGGGTGTTATTAATTGACGCGAGCGATACGCCCATGCCCGCCATGGGGACGCTTCTTCTTTTGGTGACTGCCGGTTTCTCACTCTCTTTTTCGGACTGAACTGCTTTAATGCGGTTCACCTCTTCAGATGCCTGCAATTGCCTGTCAGGCTCCTGCTGCAACCTTTCCGTTTTTTCAGGCTGTACAACAGTTTTCCCGGTTTGTTCCTTCTTTTGAATTGTTATCGGCTCAATGGCCTTTTTTTTCCCCTGTTTCTCTGCTGCAGAGTCTTCCGTGAGCTGGCATAACTTAATCAGTGTGAGCTCCAATAATAACCGTTTGTTCTTGCTGAGGCGGTAGTTGAGGTCGCAGTCGTTTGCGAGCTCAATGGCCCTGTACAGGAGATCATTGCTGCATTGTTGCGCCATGCCGATGTACTTTTCCCGGATAGATGACCCCACCTGAAAAAGCTGAGCTGTAGCCGGATCCTTGCATACCAGCAAATCCCGGAAGTGGGAGGAGATACCGCTGATGATATATTGCCCTTCAAACCCTCTATTAAGTATGTCATTCAGAATGAGCAGACTATTTGCCACCTCTCCGGCAAAGATTGCTTCTGAAAGCCTGAAATAGTATTCGTAGTCTAGCACATTCAGGTTCTCCACAACAGCCTGATAGGTTATGTTTCCGCCGGTATAGCTGACTGTCTGATCGAAGATGGAAAGTGCATCGCGCATACCGCCGTCTGCTTTCTGTGCGATGATGTTGAGTGCTTCCGGCTCAGTTTGTACCCCCTCTGCTTGTGCCACATATTGCAGATGTGCCACGATGTCACCGATGTGGATGCGGTTGAAATCATATACCTGGCAACGTGACAGGATGGTGGGTATAATCTTGTGCTTCTCCGTGGTTGCGAGGATAAAGATGGCATGTGCGGGAGGCTCCTCCAGCGTTTTCAGGAACGAGTTAAAGGCGGACTGTGAAAGCATGTGCACTTCGTCAATGATATACACCTTGTACTTCCCGATTTGCGGTGGCACGCGCACCTGGTCTATCAGACTGCGTATGTCGTCTACGCTGTTGTTGGAGGCGGCATCCAACTCATGGATATTGTAAGAACGTTGTTCATTGAAGGCAACACACGACTCACATGCATTGCAAGCTTCGTAATCGTGTGTCGGATTCAGACAATTGATTGTTTTTGCAAAGATACGGGCACAGGTAGTCTTACCCACACCGCGGGGCCCGCTGAACAAATAGGCATGTGCCAGCTTATTGCCCGCGATGGCATTTTTCAATGTGGTGGTGAGTGCTTCCTGTCCCACGACGGAGCGAAAGGTAGAAGGCCTGTATTTTCTTGCAGAAACAATGAAAGTGTCCATGATTGAATCGCACAAATCGTAAATTACAAAAGTACGAAAAATATCGGTTTTTTACTACCTTTACATCAAATTGCGACAAAGAGACTACTATGAAGGATTTTACGTTTATTTTTTTGATTGTGGCCATCGCATTGCCGGTCACGATCTCCTGTTCATCGAGCAAGAAGACGCAATCTGAAACAAGGGTAGAGGTTGCTGATTTCCGGGAGAGCATCGTGCCCGATACATTCATCTTGCCTGTGATTCCGGATGCGCTGACCAATCCTGATGACCGGGCAAAGTATCTGTCCCTGCATTTTTGGGACCGGTTCGATTTCACCGACAGAAAGTTGATCGAACGCCCTGAAATCACCGAACAGGCTTTTGTGGATTACATCAATATATTGCCTTATGTTTCCAAGGAAGATGCCGATAAGTCGCTCCTCAACACGTTGGAAAAGGCAGCTACCGATACCTTGTTTTACCGTCATGTTGCTTCGTTATTCGATAAATACTTCTACGATCCCAACTCCCCCTTTCGAAATGAAGAGTTTTACCTTCCTGTATTGCAGCAGTTTGTACAGTCTCCCTTGCTGCCGGAGGAGGAGGTTACACGTTATTCGTTTCAACTCGATATGACATTAAAGAACCGCATCGGGCAAAAAGCCAATGACTTTCATTACACACTTGAGTCGGGGTTAACCTTTTCACTATATGAGCTGAAGAGTGAGTATACGCTACTGATGTTTTCAAACCCGGGATGTCCTACTTGTGAGGCAGTTATGAAACAATTAAGCAATTCAAAACCTTTGAGCGACGCGTTGGGCATGAATACGACATCTCGGACAATGCTCACGATCCTCACTCTCTATCCCGACAACGACCTGACCGAATGGTATGCACATCTGCCTGAAATGCCGGAGAAATGGGTCCATACATATGACAAAGGGATGGAAATAACGCAAAAAAGATTATATGATATCAAGGCGATTCCCTCGCTTTATTTGCTGGATAAAGACAAAAAGGTGATTTTAAAAGATACATCAATCGAAGCTGTCGAAGCATTCTTTTCTGTGATGCATTGATAATCAGTAATATATATATCTGTAAATGTTAAATTTAACATTTGGGAGGAAAGTTTTTAGCCAACTATGTACCGGATTCAAAAAAAGTGACGTACTTTTGCAGACTTCAATCATGGACTTTTAGCGAAAAGTCCTTAGAATTAATGGATTTGGCATCCTGCGTGAAGCACCCGCCCAATCCAAGTAGTAACGAAAAAAAAATTATATGAAGTACGTGAACTTTTGCCTTGTAACGATATTGTCACTTGTGTTGACTTCAGGTTCCGTCAAGAATGTTGTCCCTTCCATAGGTTATTATCCGGGAGAAATGATACCTGATATCGTTTTAACGGATTTGAAGGGAAGCACAAATAACCTGAGCGATTACAAAGGTAAAAAAGTAGTGGTAAATTTCTGGGCTACATATGATGCCCCATCCAGAGCGAACAATGTTCAGTTGTATCATTATCTGCGAAGTCATCACGCTGATATTTCTTTTCTATCGGTGGCATTTGATGAGAATGTGCATGTTGCAGAGAGAACGTTTGTCTTGGATAACCTGAACACCACTTCTCAATTTTGTGAAGTAAAAGGAACAAATTCGGAGATTTATCATGATTTCAAACTGAATCGTGGTTTCAGAAACTATTTAATCGATGAAAACGGAGTCATTCAAGCAATGAATGTTTCGACCGACGATTTAGAATTCATTCTTTAAGATTGATAAAAAGTAAAGTAAGAACGGATACTGTTATGTCAGTGTCCGTTTTTTTTGTATGCCCTTGCAAACAAAAAGGAGGCTGTCTTAAAGTCAGCCTCCTTTAATATTATATACAAAGGGTGGTGTTA
>DFYK01000085.1 GCA_002383605.1 Proteiniphilum sp. UBA4084
TTTTCGCCAATGCCGTACCCCATGTACCACCTCCCAAAATACAGATTTTTCCGATTGAATCCGTCATGATAATATTGGACCAAAAGTCCGGTTTTGATTATTCCGATATATTGGTTATCCAGCTTTTAACTTCCTCAGGGGTGGGATTGTTCAATCCCATCTTGAACTTTTTGTTTAACCCGCAAATCTCCTGATGGAATTTGTTGGGGTTCAGTTCCTGCAGGCTTTTTACCTGGGTGTAGCCCGCTTTCTGAATCAGGGCTACCCATTCCTCGGGAATGCCGATTTGCATATAGTCTGCCACGGTATCTCTTTTCGCTTTCTTCTCGGGTCGCATCAACGGGAACAGCAGCACTTCCTGAATGGTGGTCTGACCGGTCAATAGCATGGTCAGCCGGTCCATCCCGATCCCCATGCCTGAAGTGGGGGGCATCCCGTATTCAAGGGCACGCAGGAAATCCTGGTCGATAAACATGGCCTCGTCGTCGCCCTTCTCAGAAAGACGGAGCTGCTCCTCGAAGCGTTCGCGCTGATCAATGGGATCGTTCAGCTCAGAGTAGGCATTTGCAAGCTCTTTTCCGTTGACCATCAGCTCGAAGCGTTCTGTCAGTTCCGGATTGTCGCGATGCCGTTTACAAAGGGGCGACATCTCTATGGGGTAATCGATGATGAAAGTAGGCTGAATGTAGTGTCCCTCGGCCTTTTCACCAAAAATCTCATCAATCAGCTTGCCTTTACCCATCGTCTCATCCTGTTCAATTCCAAGGTCGTTGCATACCGCGCGGAGCGCTTCTTCATTCATCCCGTTTATGTCGATGCCGGTATGTTCTTTGATGGCATCGATCATGGTGACCCGCCGGTAAGGGGCCTTGAAGTCGATTTCATGATCTCCTACAGTTACTTTCGTGGTGCCGAGTACCTTCAATGCGATATGTTCCAGCATCTGTTCGGTAAATTCCATCATCCAGCGGTAATCCTTGTAAGCCACGTAAATTTCCATCACGGTGAACTCGGGATTGTGCGTCCGGTCCATCCCTTCATTCCGGAAGTTGCGGGAAAATTCGTAAACTCCTTCAAATCCGCCGACGATCAGCCGTTTTAAATACAGTTCATTGGCTATGCGCAGGTAGAGATCAATGTCGAGCGCATTCATATGGGTGATGAACGGACGTGCTGCAGCCCCTCCGGGAATGCTCTGGAGTACGGGGGTATCCACTTCAAGATAACCCTCGTTGTTGAAATACGCCCGCATGGCATCGAAGATACGGGTGCGTTTCACAAAAATATCCCTTATGCCGTCGTTCACCAAAAGATCTACGTAACGTTGGCGAAAGCGCAATTCGGGATCAGTGAGTTTATCGAAAGCCACACCATCCTTCATCTTCACGACAGGCAGCGGTCTGAGGGACTTTGACAAAATGGTGAGTGTTTCCGCATGCACCGAGATCTCACCGGTTTGCGTCCGGAATACGAAACCGGTGATTCCTACGAAATCACCGATATCGGTCAGTTTTTTAAATATGACGTTATAAAGATCCTTATTTTCTTCGGGGCAGATGTCGTCGCGCGTGATGTATACCTGGATACGTCCTTTGGAGTCCATCAGTTCAATGAACGAAGCTTTTCCCATGATACGGCGTGTCATGATACGACCTGCGATGCTTATCTGACGGCGATCCGCCTCATCCGTGAATTCTGATTTTATGTCTGTAGACCAGGCGTTTACTTCGTACTTGGCTGCGGGATAAGGTTCCACTCCCACCTGTCTTAATTCATCCAGACTCTGCCGGCGTATGATTTCCTGTTCGCTAAGTTCCAAATTTTGCATGCTCTGTTAAATAGTTGGGCACCATGCCCAAATTTTCCACAAAAGTACAAAATAATTCAGTACGAATGCATACTTTTTTCCGGAGACTACTTCTTCCTGGTAATTTCAACGCCCGGCATCATCCGGACAAGTCCTGCTTACTTTTTCACCGGATAAAACAGTGACCGCGATTGCATAGTAGGTGAAGTGGAAAATATGAGATGGTAAAATGTGGATCGAAAATAATTAAAGAAATATTTCTTTAATTGATGAAGTTGTACTATATTTGTAGGGAATATAGTATGGATTGACAGGAATGCTGTAGATCATATTATGTATCTGTTGCGATGTGCCTTTTTTTTAAAATCTGTCTTATGGAAACACCAATCAATACTCCGCTTACCGGCGAAGTCCTCGATGAGGTTATAGAGAAGCACCGGGGAAAGCCGGGCATGTTGCTTTCTGCGCTGGAAGAAGCACAAGAGAAGAACTCACTGAAATATCTTCCCGGTGAAACGTTGGCGGAAGTCTCAAGAAAATTAAATATACCTTATACCCAGGTATATAGTGTGGCCACTTTTTATTCCTACTTCAATCTGAAGCCACAGGGTAAGCATACTGTCGTAGTCTGCAGAGGCACGGCCTGCCATACCAAAGGATCAAAAGGCCTGCTGGATGATGTCACAACCCTTTTGGGTATGAGAAGAGATGGAGATGTTGCGGATTCTTCCTTTACTACTCCCGACAATCTGTTTACTGTGAGGACAGTAGCTTGCTTCGGACAGTGCGCTCAATCTCCTGTTGTGGAGGTGGATGGAGTTATTCACAGCAATGTGAATGCACAGAAGTTACAAAAGATCATGAGCCGGATAAAAAACGGAAAAACNNGAAAAAAGATAATTATATGAAACCGTCCGAAATTAAAATATTACAAGAGCAGCATCGGGAGAGGATTCTCCCCGCCGTGCCAATGATATTGGTGGGGATGGGTACCTGTGGAATCGGAAATGGAGCCGATGCGGTTTATGCCCGGATTATGAGACAGATATCGGAGGACGGTGTCGAATGTAAACTTAAACAGACAGGATGTTTCGGTTTCTGTGCCGAGGAGCCGGTGGTGATGCTCTACCGACCGGGTGTGCCAATGCTGGTCTACAGTAAAGTGAACGAAAAAGATGCAGTGCGCATCGTGGGAAGCATTGGGAAGGGCAGGATCTACCGGAATAAGCTTTTGTGCCGGATCGACAGATGGGACTTCCTGACCTCGAAGGTTGAATTTGGCCAGGGATATGAAGAGCTGCCTCACTGGGATGAGATTCCTTTTTTTAAGGGACAACAGAAAGTGGTGTTACGTCATGCCGGGCTCATTGATCCTGAAGAGATCCTTGATTATATTGCTGTTGGAGGATATAATGCGCTTGCCAGGGTGCTCTCAACTGTTGAGCCGGCTGAAGTGGTCAATGAAGTCATGGAATCGAAGCTCCGCGGCCGGGGAGGTGCCGGTTTCCCTACCGGTGTAAAGTGGGGCATCATGCAAAAGCAGGAATCCGGTCAGAAGTATCTTATCTGCAATGCCGATGAGGGTGACCCCGGCGCGTATATGAATCGCAACGAGATTGAGAGCGATCCCCATATGTTGATTGAGGGGATGTTGATTGGTGCTTATGCGATGGGTGCCGACAGCGGGATCGCCTATGTGAGAGCGGAATATCCGCTCGCCGTGAAGCGGTTGAAAAAAGCGATCAGACAGGCCGGAGAGCTTGGTTTGCTGGGTGAAAATATCCTGGGTTCCGGACTGAACTTCAGGATGGATGTGGTGGAAGGAGCCGGCGCATTTGTTTGTGGTGAAGNNGGGATTGTATGGAAAACCCACAAATATCAACAACGTGGAGACCTGGTGCAACGTGCCGGTCATCATGGAGAAAGGGAGTGCATGGTTCAAAGCCATCGGGACGGAAAAAAGTGCCGGCACCAAAGTCTTCTCGCTGGTCGGCAAGGTGA
>DFYK01000110.1 GCA_002383605.1 Proteiniphilum sp. UBA4084
CCATATCCAGTACACCGGAATTTTTTTTCTGGGTGCAGAAAGACTTTCCACCAGTGAATTCCACACATCAGCATCGACAGGCATACGGTATTCCCGCAACTTCTCTCCGACTTCACGCGAAAAATCATCCACCTTCTCTATTTCTCTATTACCTGAATGCATCTTTGCTTCGCATTATTTGAACCACATAACTGAATAACCCTCTTTTGTAACAATTGCCTTGCCCTGAAAAAGAACGAACGTGAGGTGCTCTCGGGCATATGCAACAAAGTTGCAATCTCACGGTGGCTATATCCCTCAATGGCGTACAGATTAAAAATCGTCCGGTAAGTATCGGGAAGTTCGGTTACGCACTGCATCAACTCCTCTGCGGTAATATCTTTCAGATAAGGCGCTTCTTCGTAACGCTCCGATTCAATATCTGTCAAAATCTCTTTTTGCTTTAAACGGTTCTTTTTTCGTATGTAATCGAGTGAGGTATTCACAAAGATTTTCCTTACCCACCCGCCAAAGGAACCTTTACCCGAATATTGCCCGATTTCGGTGAAAACCTTTAGAAATCCTTCCTGTAGCACATCTTTCGCATCTTCAACATCAGAAACATAACGCCTGCACAGAGCCATCATCGTGGGAGCGTACTGTTCATACACTTCCTTTCTCGCCCACAATTTACCCTGCTTGCAAGCAAGTATTAAATGATGTTCCGACATAACATTCCCCTGTTTACATTAAAGACGTTCGGAAGAGTGAAAACGTTGCAGCTGATTGGTAATAATTCTTTATTTTCATGAATTCGACCGTAATTTTTTCGGCGTGATTCAGACAAAATATAAAAGAATGAGACAAACTGAGCATTAAAAACAGCAACCGGAATCACGAGGTGAATCCGGTTGCCCATCTTATTCAGTTCAGTCCGAAGCCGGACTACTCACTTCCTTTGCTGTAATTCGGCGCCTCGCGGGTAATCATGACACCGTGGGGATGACTTTCGGTATATCCGGCCGAAGTAATCCGGGTAAATTTGGCATCGTGCAGTTTTTCAATATTTTCCGCACCACAATAACCCATGCCGGAACGAAGACCACCCACCATCTGATAAATCACTTCCTGCAGGGTACCTTTAAACGGAACACGGGCTTCAATACCTTCGGGAACAAGCTTTTTGATATCGTCCTCCACATCCTGGAAGTAGCGATCCTTAGACCCTTGCTGCATGGCCGAGAGTGAACCCATCCCGCGATATGACTTAAATTTGCGGCCGTTGAAGATGATGGTCTCTCCGGGTGACTCTTCCGTACCTGCAAGCAATGAACCCATCATCACAGAAGAGGCACCTGCAGCCAAAGCCTTTACAATATCTCCCGAGTAACGCAATCCACCGTCGGCGATCAGAGGAATATCCCGATCTTTTAGTGCCTTGGCTACGTCGTAGATAGCCGATAATTGGGGAACACCCACACCGGCAATGACCCGGGTTGTACAAATTGATCCGGGCCCGATACCCACTTTCACCCCATCAGCACCGGCATCTGCCAGAAACCGTGCTGCCTCGCCGGTGGCCACGTTGCCTACTACCACATCTATTTCGGGGAATTTATTCTTCACCAGCTTCAGCATATCGGCCACACCCTGCGAATGTCCGTGTGCCGTGTCGATCACGATCGCATCTACACCGGCTTCAATCAAGGCGGTGGCCCGTTCAACCGAATCGGCCGTTACACCTATTCCGGCAGCCACGCGGAGACGGCCCTGTTCATCCTTGCAGGCAAATGGTTTATCTTTCGCCTTCGTAATATCCTTGTATGTAATCAAGCCCACCAGCTTATAGCTGGAATCAACTACGGGCAGTTTCTCAATCTTGTATTGCTGCAGTATTTCTGCTGCATCCTCCAGGTTGGCTGACTGACGGGTTGTAACCAGGTTATCCTTCGTCATCACCTCCTCGATGCGTTTGTGCATCGATTTTTCAAACCGAAGATCCCGGTTGGTCACGATACCGACCAACGTGTTATCGGTCCTCACCACGGGTATACCGCCTATTTTGAATTCAGACATCATGGCCAGCGCATCGGCCACTGTTTTATCGGGGGTGATGCTGATGGGATTCAGGATCATGCCGTTTTCGGCACGTTTTACGGCACGCACCTGCCTGGCCTGCTCCTCGACACTCATATTCTTGTGAATCACGCCAATACCTCCTTCACGTGCAATGGCTATGGCCAATGTTGTCTCGGTGACCGTATCCATAGCGGCCGAGACCATCGGAATATTGAGCGAGATGTTTCGGGAAAACCTGGTGGTGAGATCTACGTTCCGGGGTAAAACCTGAGAATATGCCGGAACCAAAAGAAGGTCGTCGAATGTCAACCCCTCCATAACGATTTTGTCTGCAATAAATGACATAAATATAACCCTTTATTTTTTATTGCGTGCAAAAGTACATATTTTTTGCCGATTATACACAGCAAGGAATGTTAATTTTTTTATTTTGAGGGGTATAACATTTCTCTTTAGATCAGGAGAATGATAAAAACTTTCTATGCATCATTGCTGACTGTTAATTTTCTTTCCAACTCCAAAAGACGTATCTTTGGTTCCGATAAGATTACATTAATCATTTAAATATTATGTCAGTATTAGTTGGAAAAAGAGCTCCTGTATTTTGGGCGCCAGCCGTTATTAACGGATCAGAAATTGTAGAAAATTTTTCACTGGATGATTATCTGGGAAAAAAATATGTCGTATTCTTTTTTTATCCTGCGGATTTTACATTTGTATGCCCCACGGAACTCCACGCATTTCAGCAAAAGCTGAAGGAATTTGAGGAAAAGAATGCAGTAGTGGTAGCAGCGTCTACCGATTCAGCCGTATCGCATTGGAAATGGCTGCAGACTTCCAAGAACGATGGAGGTATCCAGGGTGTCACTTATCCTATTGTGGCAGATCATTCATTGACCATCTCCATGGCATACGACGTATTGGCCGGAGAATATACGACCGATGATGCGGGTAACCCTCTTTTCGAAGGATCTCCGGAAGCTTATCGCGGATTGTTCCTGATTGACAAGGATGGAATCGTACGCCACCAGGTTGTAAATGATATGCCTCTGGGAAGGAGCGTGGATGAGATTCTACGTATAATAGATGCCCTGCAGTTTACCGAAGAATATGGCGAGGTATGTCCTGCCGACTGGCACAAAGGAGATAAAGGACTTTCAGCCACGCAGGAAGGGATTGCCGATTATTTATCGGAGAAGTAATCCATAAATGTTTGAAAAAACCATCTTGAACACCTGATCATCGGATTATACAATCCGGAGAAGCAGGTAACCGGCTGAAAACAGCATAACTGTTTTACACCGGATTATTAAAAAAGGGTTGAAGTTTCAACCCTTTTTTTTATGGTCATGATCGTGCTCAATACCCTCCTCCCGGGTCACATGCACCGTGCCGACAACTTCCATGCTAAAAAAAGTCAGACAAAATTTATAAAATAATTTGGGTTACATTATAACTGATTTATATTTTCATTTGAGCTTCATTCCTTTAATTTCTTTTATTATCTTTGAATTCAATAAAAATCGCCGACNNTTTCCTTTCACAAAAATAAATAGCAATGAAAAACAGACTGAACAAAACAGCGCAAGGGAGCATTGGTTTATTGCTCCTGACAAGACTATTTGAAAGATTTGCCTTCTATCTGGTGCTATCCATCCCGGCAAACTTTCTGATGGAGATAGTGCAACCCGGGGTGAAAAATATGGGCTTCTATTACAGCTTTTTCATGGTTGCGTTGATAATCACCACTTTTTTTGCAGGACTACTGGGTGATAAGCGCAACCGAAACAAAGTTGTGATTACCGGCTTTGTACTCCTGACTACAATGTACCTGGCGGTTCCCTTCCTGTCGGGAGTGAGCTTCCTGCTGATAACCGCTTTCGTACTGATGGGTGCCGGTGTGGGTCTCACACTACCCAATATGGTGGTGCTGCTGGGTAACCTCTACAATGAGAAAGACAACGAGATTCGCGGGCTCTCCGGATTTATCCTCTATACTTTCATGGCCGAGTTGGGAGGGTTGCTGGCACCGCTGAGCACAAGTTTTCTGAAAACACGATGGGGCTTCACCCCCATCTTCCTGCTGGCAGGGGCCTGCGGTCTGGTCGCATTGCTCCTTTTCATGCAGTTCACCCGCACATACCGCCTGACCAACCCAGCAGCAGCGCAGCAACCCGACCAACCCTCCGTTCTCATGAGAAAACAGCACAGGGTTATCCTTTTGTCTGTTCTGATCACGGCACTGATGATAAGTTTTTCACTGCAGCTCAGGGGGACGACGCTGGTATTGGCACTAAAAGATTTTACGGGGTGGGCCACTGAGTTGTCCTCGATACTAACTCCAATGGAAGGGTATCTTCTACCGCTCCTTATCCTCCTGTTTTTTGGATGGGTCATGCACATCAAATCGATGCACTGGGGCAGAATCTTTCAGCTAATGCTTCTAGGTTTGGCTTTCGCCATCGTCGGTTATCTGGCCTTTGCCGGCTTCATACCGTTGAAGGGGTTCATCGGAGAAAAGTTCATCATTTATCCAGCCTACTCCTTCCTGCTCATTGCAGAGTCAATACTTACATCTATTTTTCTCTATACCGTTTACAGGAACTCCCCCGCGAAGTACAAAGGCCTCTTCCAGGGAATATACTACGCTGTGCTGGCTCTAGCCAGCAGTCTGTTGTTCACGGGAAGATCGCTCTACGAGAGCATGGAATCGAAGGTGTTCGTGCTAATTGCCGCGTTGCTGCTGATCAACGCCATCGTGATTATATGGTTGAAGCGACACGTAGCCTCTTTATCCTATCTTCTCCTAATATAGTCCAAATATTCTCCAAATAGATCCGGGTCGTTGCATAATGGTCATCCTTCTGTGACGAATCACCACTCCAGGTCTTCCATCAACTTGTCGGAGTGCAGCAACATGTCGATATATTGTGCTCTTTTGTAGATAAGCAGGGTATTGTTTTTGTTGAGTACGCTATCGGAGAGCTTACCCTTGAACTGATCGATCTGATTGTAACCTTTGCGCTGCATCCAGTCGTCTATCTCACGGTTTATCTCACCGATACGTTCCATGCCGTGTCGGTAAGCAGCACTCACAACTTGTACACAGGAAGCGCCGGATAGAAGCACTTTGATTACATCGGCGCCGTCCTGAATGCCACGACTACTGCAAATGTCCGCTTTTACACGACCATAGAGCATTCCTGCATAGCGTAACGACTCCTTGTACTCACCTTTGTGGGTGAGATTGAAGGCTCTTCTGTGATTCTCATGCCAGATATCCACATCGGGCTGAAAAAAAGCATTGAAGAGCACCATGCCGTCAATACCCTTTTCATCAAGCCGTTTGGCAAAATGAAGGATGTTGGTATAACCTGAACTCAGTTTCACGCTCACAGGAATAGAAAGCTGCTGTTTGACGGCTGCAACAATATCTGCCTGATGCTGCTCAATGGCAGTTGCATCAAGATCAAAATTTACTGGAATCTGGTAGAGGTTTAGTTCAATACCATCCACACCGGTCTCCTCGATCATTTTTGCATATCTGATCCAACTCGTTTCGTTCACGCAGTTGAGGCTGGCGATCACAGGGATGGAGAGGCTCTCCTTCACCTTGCGGAGCTTCACCAGGTAATAGTCGATATCAGAACTGTCGATGTCGGGATGGAGGGTGACCATCTCCGCATGAATATCGTTGTACTGACTGATTTTCTCGTCGTGATACAGGTTCTCCATCTGTATCTGCTCCTCGAAAAGTGATTTATAGACTACGGCGGCAGCCCCCTGTTCTTCTGCTTTTTTTAGCATATCGGGATGAGAGGTAAGTTCCGAGGCGCCCAGGATGACTGGGCTGCTGAGCCTGAGGCCCATGAAGGATGTTTCCATGTTCTTCATTTAATTGACAAATAATGTAAAACGAAAAAATGTTTCAGGTATAACAGCAGAAATGCTGGAAAAGTTTTTCAAAGGAAACAGTTTATCCGTTAAGTTGTCCTCCTGATGGAAAAACATGTTTTCCACGACATCCTCCAGCATTATGATTCCTCAATCACCATCTTCGCACGCGGGTTGTTGAGCCTGCTCTTCAGCCACTCCTCAATCTTGTTCCTGTCAATGAAACGCAGCCCGTTGCGCGGGACAGTGAAGATCACTACCGGCACCATTCCGGAGCGCTGCGTGGAGTCATTCACGGCTGAGAAGAGATAGGTCTCGGCGTAGGAGCAGCCGACGATCTGCGGGAAGAGCGGCTTGATCTCCGAAAGTATCTTCTCCCCGAAAAGTGGAATATTGCGTATGCTGTCTATCCGTCCCTCACTCTGCCGCAGGTTAAAAGTGGTGGCCGCCAGCTGCGCGGTCAAACGTTCCGATTCCGACTGGTATTTCCGCATGTTCTCCTGCACCAGGCTGGCATCATATCCCTGCCGGATTACAAGCCGTGCAGTATCAAGCCGGTGTATCAATGCCTTCTCAATTACCTCTCCCCTGATGGAGTCGTTCAGACCATAACCGGAGTATAGCAGCTCCACTGTGCGTGAGACAGGATTTACTTGTCTGTTTTGAAGATAGTTCCCGCCCAGCAGGGTCACCTCTCCGATAAAATTATCAGCCCGCTGAGCAAATTCCTCATTCTTCACCAATTTGACGCCGAAGATGATGCTGGGAACCAGTGTCAGGATGATAACAGCCGTTAAGACCCGGTTCACATGTTTCTTCCTTGCAGGATCGACGATGGAGCGGATGGGAAATTTTAGAAACTGGCAGACGATCAGTGCGGCGAAGGCTATAAAAACCGTATTAATGGTGAAAAGATAGAGAGCCCCGAAGAAAAAGTTCAACTGCAGCGTGGCCAGACCGTAACCGGCCGTGCAGATGGGCGGCATCAGGGCCGTGGCGATTGCCACACCGGGAATCACGTTGCCCTTCAGGCGGCTGCTCATGGCTACGATGCCGGCCAGACCTCCAAAGAGAGCGATGATCACATCGTAAATGGTGGGACTGGTGCGTGCCAGTAGCTCGGAATGTGCTTCGTTGAGCGGGGAGAGCAGGAAGTAAAGTGCGGAAGTGAGAAGGCTCACCCCCACTGCAAAAGAGAAATTCTTCAGGGAACGCCGAAACAGTTGAAAGTCGTAGGTGGCCAAGCTGTATCCCATCCCGTTGATGGGACCCATCAGCGGAGAGATAAGCATAGCGCCAATGATGACCGCTGTTGAGTTCATGTTGAGGCCCACAGAAGCCACCACGATGGCAAACATCAGCACCCAGAGGTTGGTGCCGCGGAAGACAATCCCGCTCTCTATGTTCTCATGAATAGTGTCATAACTCTCCATTTCACTACGGAGGTCAAACCACTGCAGTAACTTATCCACTCTCTTCCCCATGGCAATGCATCTTTTCGCAAATCTACAAAAAAAATTGTACCCCGTCCATAGGCGGAGAACAATTTATTCGTATGAATCAACAAAAAACGGAATCTTCAGAGTATACCCAATTTCTTGAAGATGGCAGTGATGCTCTCGATAGAGCGATCCACTTGTTCATAGGTATGTGTAGCCATCAGCGAATAACGAATCAGCGTATCGCTGGATGAAACGGCAGGAGGCACAACCGGATTGACAAAGATACCCTCTTCGAAAAGCATTTTGGTAATTAGAAAGGTTTTATCATTGTCCCTTACGTAGAGCGGCAGGATAGGCGTAGAAGTGGGACCCAACTCAAACCCTCTTTCCCGGAACTGGTTGATGGCATAATCTGTGAGTTCCCACAACCGCTTTACACGTTCCGGCTCTGATTTAAGTACATCGAGTGCAGCAGAGGCAGCGGCAGTTGCGGCCGGCGTAATACTGGCACTGAAGATATTGGTTCTGGCGTTGTGACGTAAAAAGTTGATTACCGGATAGGAACCGGCAACAAATCCACCAATGGAAGCGAGTGACTTGCTGAAAGTACCCATCACCAGATCTACATCGTCGAGCAGGCCGAAGTGATCACAGACACCGCGGCCGCTGTATTTTTTACCCAGCACGCCCAGGCCATGTGCCTCATCCACCATGATATTGGCGTTGTATTTGCGTGCCAGCTTCACGATCTCCGGCAGATTGGCCAGATCACCTTCCATACTGAAAACTCCATCCACAATGATTAGTTTCACTTTTCTTGAATCACAACGCTTGAGTTGTTTCTCCAGAGAATCCATGTCGTTGTGCCGGAACTTGTACTTGGTGGAGAATGATGTTCGGATTCCTTCAATAATGGATGCATGGTCTCTCTCGTCCCAGATGATATACTCATCCCTTCCGGTAAGGCATCCCAGCACTCCTTCATTTACACTAAATCCGGTGGAGAAAACAACGGCCTCATCCTTATTCATAAAGTTGGCGAGTTTTCTTTCCAGCTCCAGATGGATGTCGAGGGTACCGTTTAAAAAGCGGGATCCGGCCATCCCCGTACCATATTTTTTGGTCGCGGCGACAGCTGCCTCCTTCACTTTCGGGTGGTTGGTCAGCCCCAGGTAGGCATTCGAACCGAACATCAATACTTTCTTCCCGCTGATGAGAACTTCTGTATCCTGATCGCTTTCAATAGCCCGGAAGTAGGGATAGATGCCGGCAGCTTTTGCACGCTGCGGAGCATCGTATTTCATCATTTTTTCTTTTAAAAGATTCATTTAAAGGAAATTAAAAAAATAAACTTCTTCCTTAAACAATGCAAGAGGGATCTACTTTTCAAGAAACCAATGTGCAAAGATAGCAATTAATTTAAATAGTCGGGGGCAACCATTATTTTTTGATTCGGGCAACAAGTTCCGGGAGTTTCTTCTAAACTTTTTTGATTTGAAAACGTTTTAACATTATCGAACACATTTAATGAATAAACAAAAACAACTATGGTAAGCAAAGATTTAGAAAATGCTATTAATAAGCAGATTAATGCTGAATTTTGGTCAGCCTATCTCTATCTGTCAATGTCGTCTCATTTTTCACACGAAGGCCTTCCGGGTTTTGCCAACTGGTTTAAGGTGCAGTTTCAGGAAGAACAGGATCATGCAGTAAAATTTATGAATTATCTTATTTCGAAAGGGAATAAAGTGGAGTTGACACCGATTGAAAAGGTAGATACCTCCTGGGAGTCGCTGTTGAATGCTTTTCAAGACACGCTGAAACATGAGAGAATTGTTACCTCGCTCATCAACAATTTGGTTTCGCTTGCACGCAAAGAGAACGACTATGCCACCGAAAACATGTTGCAGTGGTTTGTAAATGAACAGGTAGAGGAAGAAGAGACAGCCCAGGCCATGATCGACAGTCTGAAGTTAATCGGCAGCAATGGATTTGGCATCTATACCATGGACAAGGAGCTGGCACAGAGGAAATACACGCCCCTCGACACTTCCGTAAATCCTTAACTGAGAGACTTTTTTAATATTTAAGTGATTTAATATTAAAGTGAAAAAGAAAATATTCTCATTGGCAACATTCATCCTGTTGCTTTCCTGCATTGGTGCCTCCACACGGGGCACCGGTTCTTTGCTGTGGAGGATATCCGGAAATGGACTGGAACAACCTTCGTATCTCTTTGGCACACACCATCTGGTGCCTGTTTCCTTTCTCGATTCCGTTTCGGGAGTCAAAGATGTCTTTGAAAATACGGCGCAGACGGTTGGTGAACTCGATATGAGTGATATGGCGCAGATGCAGATGCAAATTATGGGTGAATCCACCATGCCAACCGGGGTCGCATATGATTCGCTTTTGTCACCGGAAGAGGTGGCGCTGCTCGACAGCACCCTCGCCCGGTTAATGGGAGTTGGATTGGGGCAGTTGGGCACCCTTAAACCGGCTCTTCTATCAAACCTGATCTCTGTTACCCTATATCAGAAGTATTATCCATCTCTCTCATCCGGGGCAAGCCTCGATCAGTATTTTCAGGAGGAGGCATTGAAGCGTGCACACCCGGTAATCGGACTGGAAACCACCGAAGATCAGATTCATTTGTTGCTCAATGCACAAACATTGGAAAGACAGGCAGAATTATTGATCTGCATGGTTAAACATCCCGAATTACTGAAAGAGCAGATGGATGAACTGCAGGCAGCTTATCACGCACAAGATATTGATGCCCTGTATACACTCTCTGTAAAAGAGTTGCCCGACGATCCCTGTCCCTCCAGCGAAGAGGAAAAAAATGCACTGAACAAAGACCGCAACGAGAAATGGCTGGAGAAACTACCCGCAATCATGAAGGAAAAATCTTCATTCATTGCCGTGGGATGTCTTCACCTCCCGGGAGAAGAGGGTTTGATTAAAGGACTGAGAAAACTGGGTTATCGTGTTGAAGCGGTGAAATAACTCATTTTTTCTCCAGCAGCACCACATTCTCCACATGATGGGTGTGCGGAAACATGTCCACCGGCTGCATGCGTGTAACGCGGTATTTGCTATCCAGCAGGTTCAGGTCGCGTGCCTGTGTAGCCGGATTGCAACTCACGTAGACAATTCTTTGCGGCTCAGCAAGCAAAATGGCGTTTACCACATCTTCGTGCATCCCGGCACGGGGAGGGTCGGTGATAATCACATCGGGGCGTCCGTGCTCAGCGATAAATCCTGCGGTAAGCACATCCTTCATATCACCGGCATAAAAGCGTGTATTTTCGATCTGGTTAATTGCTGAATTGACTTTCGCGTCGGCAATCGCTTCCTCCACGTACTCTATCCCAATTACTTCCCTGGCATTGCGTGCCACGAAGTTGGCGATGGTACCCGTACCGGTATAAAGGTCGTACACCAGCTCATCGCCTGTGAGCTGCGCGAAACTATGTGCCACCTCATAGAGGTGATGCGCCTGTTCGCTGTTGGTCTGGTAGAACGACTTGGGGCCTATGCGAAACTTCAGACCTTCCATCTCCTCAAATATATGATCACGTCCACTCCAGGTTATCACCTCCTGATCGGTGATTGTGTCATTTGCTTTTTGGTTAACGATGTAGAGCAGCGAATCAATTTGTGGAAAACGTCCACCTATAAAATTCATCAGCTTCTCTCTTTTTTCTGCATCCTCTTCATAAAAGACAACCACCACCATCCATTCGCCAATGGAACTGTTGCGAATCATCAGCGTGCGCATCAGTCCCTGCTGATTGCGAAGATCGAAAAAAGAATATCCATTCTCCAGACAGAACTCCCGTATAGAATTTCTGATTTGATTGGCCAGATCATCCATCAGCCAGCACTTGTCTATATCCAGCACCTTGTCGAACATCCCCGGGATATGGAAACCCAGTGCGTTCATCCGGGAGAACCGTTCGTCGGTGTTAATCTCTTCATCCGTAAGCCATCGCTTGTTGGAAAAGGTAAACTCCAGCTTGTTCCGGTAAAAAGTATCTTTGGGTGCACCCAGGATGGGTGTTATTTCAGGCAAAGATATTTTGCCGATACGCTCCAGGTTATCCTGCACCTGTTTCTGTTTGTATTTCAGTTGTTCCGGGTAAGGCAGCTGCTGCCACTTGCATCCTCCGCACACCCCGAAATGGCTGCAAAAGGGCGTTGTCCTGTTTTCGGAATATTTTTCAAAGCGCATCACCCTGCCCTCAGCGTAGCTGTTCTTTTTGCGCGTCAGCTGCAGGTCCACCACATCGCCCGGTACAGCAAAGGGTACGAATACCGCCATGCCATCTACCTTTGCAATTGCTTTGCCTTCAGCTGCCACGTCGGTGATCAGTATCGACTCAAGCAGGGGAAGCTCTTTTCTTTTTCTTGCCATCTTTTACACTTTAGGAATGCAAAGATAACATCAACTAAATGATTTTACCCAATCTTTGTTGAACAAAATCAATTTTTTGTTCATTAGAAAACAATTTTTAAATTTTAGTCAGTTTACCAAAGCTGTATCACTACTGCTACCTTAGAACTTTAGACAATCGATACCGATCTGGTTCCTTTCTTCCGACGTCAAATATTTAATATTTATAAGGTTCATGCCTTTATTAATTTTTACACCTTCTAATTTATATTCATCAACTCTATCATTCTCCCCTAATGAATCTATAATAATTGATTTTCCCTGTTTATTGAAAGCGAAAAAGTTCCATATCTTGGTCTTTGGTAAATTTAATTGTCACATCAGATAATTGATTCTCATTAAATAAGAAAGACAACGTAAGGGTATCTTCAGATTTCATCTAACTCAAAAAAAACTGCATATTATTGCTCCAGCCTCTATTAATATTGTTACTTTAACGAAAAAAGCCGAGAACATACCTGTTAAGAAAGGTTTTGCCATGATCCACAGAAAATGGAACAACTCTGACAAGATAATCCTCTCGTTGGATATGCCGGTGGAGGTGATTGAAGATAATACCAGCAAATTATTTGACTGATAACACATGATAGTTAATCAGTCCTTCAACGGAAGAAACAGCTATGGTGCCCAGTTTCATGTGATGCTTTCTAACCACTTGCTCTAAAATATCTTTAAAATAAAAAGCGATTGATCCGATGGAATTAAAGGAGTATTTTTGATAATCTTTATATTGAATGACAATGTTTTCGAGAAATTGATCAAAATTAGAATAGACAAGCTCAGAGCAATAACTTGTGTGTAAGTATTGTTTTACAAAAACAGCAAACTTTGCACAGTACCTGTTGGGAAGGGCATCTCCATATAGCTCATTTAAGGCTTTTTCCGGAGTCAACTGATAATGATCACTCAATGCATCGCTAATCTTTGAAGGCATATAGCGTCTTATATAATCGGATAATAATTTTTTCCCTATATAAGCGCCACTACCTTCATCTCCTAATAAGAATCCCAGCGATTCTATATTGTCGGTTATTCTTCTGCCGTCATAGAGACAACTGTTGGATCCCGTACCCAATATGGCAGCGAACCCCGGGCTTCTTCCCAAAAGGGCGCGGGCTGCAGCCAATAAATCGGTTTCTATTTTAATATTCGCCTGAGAAAATATTTTGGCAATACCTTGAATCAGTATATTATCCGTATCGGATGAATATCCTCCTCCTGCACTATAAAAAAAGAGGTCAGAGACATCTGACGATTTATCTTTTATTTCCTGAGGTATGTTATTCTGTAAGGATTGGTATATATACCGGTCGTTTACGAAAAAAGGATGATATCCTTCTGTTTCAAATAGGGTCGTTTTACCGGTATTTTCGATTAAACACCAGGATGTTTTGGTAGATCCTCCGTCTGCTATTAAAATCATAATGTCTTTCCTATTTAAAATTCCAATGATTTTGGATAATTATTTAACCAACTTTTTGAACAAGGGGTGATTTCCGCAATAATTTCTTTATTGTTTAGCGTTGTCCGGAATCTTTATATTGTGTAAAGCTTTTTGAACATTCCCGTACTTGAACAGTATTTCTTTCGCTTTATCATAGTCAGAGATCATCGCCTTTTCCATTAAGATCCTTACTGCCCTGTCGATAATTTTATTATTGATTAACTGTACATTCCACATGCTGTTATCCAATACTCTTCCTATTTGTATCATAGTTGTTGTACTGATCATATCGAATATCATTTTCTGGGAAGTTCCGGCTTTCATTCTTGTACTGCCTGTGACAAATTCAGGTCCGGTAATGACTTCTACCGGATAATCGGATTGTTCCGCAATAGGAGAATCGGGATTATTAACAACGCAACACGTGGTAATACCATGCTCCCTGCATTTTTTTAAACCTTGCAAAACAAAGGGTGTAGTTCCGCTTGCCGATATTCCGACGACTATATCTTTTTTTGATATATTCTTTTTTTGTAATGATTCCCAGGCTTCTTCCGTGTCGTCTTCTTTTTCTTCCAATGCTAAAACCAACTTATCTACTCCTCCTGCCAATATTACATCAATCATACCGTCTTCCATTCCATAAGTCGTAGGTAATTCAATCACATCCAACACCGAAAGTCTACCCCCCGTTCCTGCTCCTAAATAGATCATTCTTCCGCCGGATCGTATCTTTTGAACAACAGCAGTGATCAGTTTGTCCAGTTGAGGTTTTGCTTTTTCCACTGCAAAAGCAATGGTTTTGTACTCAGTGATTAATTCGTTTGTTAATTCTTTCACTGTTTGAGTTTCTAAATGCCTGTAATTAGAAGGCTGTTCGGTTATTTTGATCATATGGATTATATCGATTAATTGAAATAAAAACGTAATACTCTCTCTTCCTTGCCAAAATATTGCATCGGATGTCCGGATTATTTATATAATGAACTTTTTGTAACTTCCCCGTTAATTAACGGGAATAATATAATATGGACCTTATAGTACTTATTTGATTTCTACCATTGTTATGAATTCTAAATTATCGCGTAAATAAGCTTCATCGGGTAACTGCTCTCTATTGTAGAATTTATCAGATTCTGGATATCTCGCTCGAATATGTAGCAATTTTCTTAATCGCTTCCGCAATCTGTTCCATATCTGTTTTGGTTCCAAGAAGCATGTTTTGACTAAACCATAGGGCTTCTTCATCGCACAACCTGTCATTTTGCGGACAAGAAAGACTTTCGACCCATTCTTTAATTCTTTTCTCACCGTAAATGTTGAGATAGTATTTATTTTGAGCCAGATCTGTAATATACTTTTCCCGCGTCATGGAAGTATATCCACTGGAGCAAGGTATTCCTTCAGCGTCTAAAGCATTCATAAATTGTGATCTCGACATTTCGGAGAACATTCTCTTATCATACCGAAACATATAGAGATGATAAGCGCTTTTAGTAACGCCATCGTATAGTTTAGCCGGCTTTATTCCGGGTATTTGTATCAACATTTCCGTCAGATACTGAGCGTTTTCCCATCTTCTTTTCACTTGTTCCGTGAGTCTTGTCATTTGAGCAAGCAAAATAGCGGCCTGAAATTCAGTTATACGAAGATTCGATCCCCTGATGCCCGATCCCGGCACAAGGCTGGCCACATCCGCCCCCTGGCCTTGATGATGGAAACCGTAACAATTTTGATAAAATGTATCATCGTTGGTGATAACCGCCCCACCTTCACCTGAGCTTAGATTTTTTGATTCCTGAAAACTGAATGCACCTCCAAGCCCCCAATTACCCACGCATTTTCCTTTCCACTCCGCCATATGGGCCTGGCAGGCATCTTCAATTACCGGGATGTTATGTTTTTCGGAAACTTTCAGAACTCTATCCACATCAAAAGGAGAACCGCCGATATGTACCGGCATAATGACTTTTGTGTTGTTTGAGATGGCCGATTCTATTTCATCGGCATCAATCTGAAAACTTTCAATATCAACATCTACAAACACAGGTAATGCGTAATTCAAAACGATTACATTATAAGTGGCTATGAAAGTGTATGGCGGAATAATAACTTCATCGCCGGGACCGATACACAAAGCCCCTAACATTGTATATAGAGCGCTTGTTCCGCTTGATACCGCTAAGGCTTTCTTTGCTCCCGTATATTTTTGAAACTCATTTTCAAATTTTGGAGCAGTTTTATTTCCTAACCGGCACCACCCCCCACTATTCAATACTGTCAGCAATTCATCTTGTTCGATTTGACCAATAAGGGGCCATTTGGACCAATCACCTGTAAATGCTTTCGGACCGCCTAATATGGCCGCTTTTTTAGTCTGTAAATTTGTTCCACATGCAATGTAGGGTAATCCGATTGCCATTCCGACTCCAACCATAGATGAAGTACGTATAAAATTTCTGCGCGTTAGTTTATTCTTCATTTCAACATTTATTATCATCATTAAAAAGTGGACTATGATAACTCATAGTCTCACCTTTGTCATAGTTATTTATTTGAGATCGGGCTGATCATCATAATACGGATTTTGCACAATCACTCCTTCGCTTTTTATATATTCGTTGCGCGGAATGGGCACCAGGTAATGCTTTTTGTAAAAATCCTTATGAGACAGTAATGCACGGCAACCCTCTCCCGGTATTTTGGAAGGGTTATATTCGGGTTCTCCACTTGGACCGGCTTTGGCAATACCCCAGGTAATTGTGTTGTCATCGTGCCGGATACCGCTAATACCATAAACCATGATATTTTCATATATTTCAGCCAGTTTCCAACGGCGCAGGTCAAAATAACGCTGGTTTTCGAAAGCAAATTCGATGCGACGCTCCTGGATCAGTTTCTTTCTCATTTCTTCGACTGACAAGGACGAAGACACATGAGGCATCATGACATCTGCTCGATCTCTTATTTTGTTAATATATTCCGTGCATGCGGCCACATCACCATTGTATTCAAGGCTTGCTTCGGCATAGATCAGATATATTTCGGCGAGGCGGAACCACGGGTACATCCGTGTGTAATTGGTCGTTTCGCTTACCGGGTCATCGTCAATCAACCATTTGCGTCCCCAATAACCAGTACATTGATTTGACAGGGAATAAAATCGGTCATTATTTTTAATTACGGTATTACCCGGTGCGGGAGAACAAATTTGAAAATCATAACCGCGATAATTCATTTCAGGGTAGATGATTGATTTATAAAAACGTGGATCGCGTCCGCCCCACGGATCTGCCGGATCATAGCCGGAACCTTCCTCAAACGGTTTTTTCCCTGTGGCTGCCATTTCGTAATCGCAGACTATGTTTTCCACAGGAGTGAAGGCGTTCCATCCGCCAATACCTCCTGCGGGAGAATAATGCAGTTGGGCTAACTGGCCGGAAGACGGTAAGAAATATCTTGCCCAGATAACTTCTACCGAATTTGTATTTGTCCAATAATCATCATATGTGGCTGCAAGTTGGTATGTTCCCTGATTGATCAGTTCTTTTGCAGCGTCACGCGCCAGTTTCCATTTCTCTTTGCTATAGGATCCCTTGAATACGCTGCCCGTGGGGTCTGTGGGATCGTTGAACAGTAGACTGGCGGCATACAGATAAGTACGCGCTTTCACCGCTTTACACACATCGGCACCCACTCTACCCTGAACAGCCGGCTTATCGTCAAGCAATTCAATCGCTTTATCCAGATCTGAAATTACAAAATTGACACAATCGTCGTAATTGTCCCTTGCCAGATTATATTCCTCGCCAAGCTGGAAAACCTTCTCGATGATCGGAACGCCGCCGTATCTTGCCAGAAGATGGGAATAGGTCCATGCCCGGAGAAAATAGACTTCCCCTTTGAGCTGTTTTTTT
>DFYK01000125.1:0-16097 GCA_002383605.1 Proteiniphilum sp. UBA4084
ACTTCTTCCTTTTTAATTTCAATGATGTTTTGGGTTGTTAATCCTTCCACGTAAATGGCTTTAAAGGGAATGGCGGGGCAGACATATTCGCAACCGCCGCAACCCACGCAGATAGAGGTGTCGGTTTCTGGAATTGTGAGTGCACCCTTGTAGGGAACCATGTGAACTGCCTGGGTGGGGCAGTGCTCCGAACAGGCTCCGCAGCTGGTCTCATCGTAATATACGATGCAGTTCTCAATGATAAACTGTACCTGCCCCATCTGGGTGTGGTTTTTTTCTTCTTTTGTCAGCGGGTGTATTGCTCCCGTGGGGCATACATCGCCACAAATGGTGCAGTCGTAGTTGCAGAATCCCCGATCGAAATAGAGTTTGGGCTGCATGATTCCCCCCAGGCCATATTCCAGAAATGCGGGTTTGATCACGTGGCTGGGACATTTGCTCACGCAGAGATGGCAGGAAATACATTTCTCCCGCAGGTGATCGAAAGAGACGGCACCCGGAGGAGCGATGGGTACCTGTCTTTTGAGTTCTTTTTTCTGGAGAAGCCCGTTTGTAACTTCCTGTGCGATCAGGTTCCCCGCAGCCAGACCGGTGACCAGCGATGCCGACAGAAAGCGACGCCTGGAGTCGTTCACAGGCTTTGCCATTGTGACCGGATTTTTTACAAACTGATATTTCATTGCATCGCGGTTGCAAACCTCAATGCAGTTAAAACAGGTGATGCAACGGCTATAATCGATCTGTTTGTTTTTTGAATCGATACAAGATGCTTTGCACTTCATGGTGCACAGGCCACACATGTTGCATTTGTCGTCCACAAACCTGACTTTAAACAGGGAGTATTTGCTCAGAAAACCGAGCGTGGTCCCCACCGGACAAATCGTGTTGCAATAAGTCCTGCCGTTGCGCCAGGCCAGATAGCCAATCACTCCCAGGGTAATAAGGGCGGTCACCGACGAAAAAAGACTCAGTGAGTAGATGCTTACCTTGTAAAACGCGTAATTATTAAAGGTAGTGAAAATGGCTTCCAGCAAATTGTTTCCCGCGAGATAAGCCGGGCGCAGCAGATGGGTGACCATTCTCCCGTATGCCCCGTAGGGATCGAGCAGACCCACCAGAAAGGCAAATCCAAAAATGAATGCAACAACCGTGGCAGCCAGGATGCTCCAGCGGAGGATGTTTTTTGCTTTGCTGTAGGTATACTTTTTTTTGCGGACGAATTTTTTGGATAACCATGCTACCACATCCTGATAAACACCCATCGGACAGATGGATGAACAATACACCCTGCCAAAAAGCAATGTGAGCAGCAGCAGGGATGCAAGAATCAGAATGTTGACCGCCAACAGCGCAGGTATAAACTGTATCTTCGCCAGAAAGCTGAAACTCTCCGGAAGAAAACCCCTGAAGTCGAGAAAGTAAAGCGTGATCAGGGAAAATAACAGAAGAGACAGAATAACACGGATTTTCTTTAACATGATATAATTCTTTTCCGAAAGTTCTATATCCTGAGTCGTTTTATATTCAGGCTCTCCAGATTCATTGTTCCCACTCCCAGTTCCTGGCCTTTGGAGATGTGCGTCACTTTTTCAAGCGGCATCTCGCGTGCCTGATTGAAGAAGTTGGCTGCAGCGGTATCGGCAGCAATGATATCCTGTGATAAAAAAAGACCTTTCGACAGGACCACATCTGCGGGTGATTTCCCTCTGGGGCCGCTGGTTTTCATCAGCCGGTAGGCATCCACCACATTCAGCACAGGGCGCTTGGCGTATGTACACACGTCGGCGATACATTGTTGCAGGTCGTTGGCATGGAAAAAGCCTCTATCCCACACGATTCCCATATAATTCTTCATGGAGATGGTCAACTGTGCACCTCCATGATTTTTCAGAATGGGCACGTTGATCCACTTGTCACTGTCCACGATGGCCTGATGAATTTTCGCACTTTTCAGGCTTTTCCCTTTGGGGATGGAGACAGATTTATAATAGGATTCCTGATGTGCGGGCATCACTTTAGCTCCGGCTTTTTTTGCTGCCTCTTCGATGCCGCTGTTGCTGTATGTTTTGCGCCAGTCGTCGCAGGTATGATCAAATACAGTTACTTCAGAGGCACCGGCATCGAAACACTGTTTGATGATCTCCGCCACCAGCTTCGGGTTGGTATTGGCTGCCATTTCTACCGGCTGATCCCATCCGATGTTGGGTTTTACGCATACTTTGTCGCCTTTGCTGATGAAGGTTTTCATTCCTCCCATCTCTGCAATGGCTTTGCGGAACATTGCTTCGGGTTCGCCTCCCATTACGGCGACCAGGTCATATTTCGACGCAGCCTGGGTAGTCTCAAACGACTGGGTGAGCATGCTCATTGCTTCCGCCTCCTTGATGGTGGTGATTGCCGCTCCGGTGAGGGCTATCGCCCGTAAAAAATTACGTCTGTCCATATGGTTGAATTTTGTTTTATATTGTTTTATTGATTTTACAGTGATTGGTTCTGTTTATCTCAAACTTATATCGATCTTCTGCGTCGTGCTCATTGGCACGGGCAGAATAACTACAGACTATTTAAATATGTATCCGTAATCCTCCGAAAACGGTTGCGCCGGGCATCGGGTATCCGGCATTGATCTCGTAATCACTGTTGAGAAGGTTCTCTCCCCTTAAAAAGAGGTTTAGCCAGTCGAATGCCTTGTAATTAATCCGTGCATTCCACAGCAGGACATTTTCTTTTACAGGCTCAGGGTTCACCTTCGTGTAGAGAGCTCCCAAATATTGCAAGCCGGTAGAAAGATTCCAGCGTCCCATTGAGTAATCTCCACTTACATAAAATTTATGTTCCGGTGCCCCAACGATCTTATAAGTCATATCCAGCAGGCTGTAGTTTGCCGAGAACCTAAGATGGCTGGTAGCCTGGTAGTTTGCCGAAAGCTCAAAACCTTTGTTCTCCACTTTGCCGGTATTCACGTTCAGTGGTTTCCCTTCCACCATCTGAACCTGGATCATATTCTCTCCGCTGATATAAAACAGATTTATACCAAAACTCACCCTTGCCTCAGGCAATGACTGCAGCAGCGATATTTCGTAGTTCATCAATCGCTCCGGCTTTAAATCCGGATTCTGGGGAGGGAACATATACATTTCACGGATGGTAGGATTACGGAATCCTTTGCTGACAATTGCTTTCAGTGAAGTGAGGGTTGTAGGGGTAAAGCTGAGTCCCAACTGCGGAATCCATTCCGATCCGTTTATTTCGTGATGATCGAGCCGAAGACCGGCATTCATGGTGAGTCGGTCATCCAGCACACTCTGTTGCAGATTCAGGTACCCTGCAATATTGTTGAGGTGTACATCGGCCAGCTCTACGTTATCCACCTCATCCGGGAATTTGTTCCAGGCTTTTCCGCCAAAACGCTGAAAATCGAATCCGGCCGTTGTCTTGTTTCCTTCAAAGAATGAATAGGACTGGTAGGCCGAAAACCCAAACATTTGGTCGTCTGAGCGAAACCGATATATAGGCGGTAAAGCAGATGAAAGAACGGATATCCCGTCGTTTATCTCGTGTGAGCCAAAATTGTAGAAAAACTTCACCGCTCCCGATGTGCGGTCATACTCGTTTCCCAGCGCCGCAGAGGCCATGCCACGCAAAATAACGGCATCGTTATCGATCATTGGGTTTGAAACAGTTCCCGGATTCGAGCTCATTGTTTTCGACAGATTCACATCCACAAAGCTGCTCCAGTTTGCGCTAAAGTCGTATCCCCCTTTGACATACCCATTGAACTGTTCAAAGTCCATATTCTCACGGTGCCCGTCGGAGCGGTTGTAACCCAGGTTCCCGTTTACATGGAACTGATTCTTCCTGAATCCGGTTGAAACTTCAGCACTCAGCGTGTTGTAGCTTCCGTAGGAAAGCTGTGCCGACTGATGGCTGCCGTCTGTTTTCTTTTTTTTTGTGATGATGTTAATTACCCCGCCCATTGCGTTGGAGCCATAGAGCATCGAGGCAGGGCCCCGCACCACCTCCACCCGTTCGGTCATCATCGACTGGTAGCTGTCGGCCAGTGGATGTCCCATCAACCCCATGTACTGCGGATGGCCATCGATCAGTACCAGTACCCCGGCCGTAGGTGCACCGCCGATACCACGAATACTCATTCCTCCGGCTGCTCCGTTGGCAACCCCGTATCCCATCACACCCCGTTGCGAGATAAAGAGTCCCGGCACCTCTTCAGTAAGCAAGGGCAGGAGAGAAGGCTGCATCCGCTCTGCAATTTTTTCTTCGGAGATCACCGTGATGCTCATTGGCACGTTTCGGAGATTTACTTTCGGCATGGTGCCTGTCACAACCACCTCATCGAGACGAATGGTATCATTGCTTTCTGCAGGCTGTCTGTTTTCGGCCATTAACGGATTGACTGCCAGCAGGCATAAAGTCAGGAAAAATATGTATTTGTTCATATAATCCAGGGAAATTTGAAACAGGCTTCGTCGTAAAGCGAATAATCCGCCTTGCCATTCACAGCGAAGGTTTTAATTTGCTTTGCACCCTGTAAAAGATCGATGGCGAATTGTACAGTCGCCCCTGTTTTTACGCGATCCTCTACCAGTAGAATGGTTTTGTCCCTGTAATCGAAGCCGATCGGTGCAACCAGTTGTGGTGTGTCGTACTTCGGTTTCTGGCTTGGATCCCGCAAATTTATTTTTAATAGTTGTATCTCAATGTTTAGCTGCTGATTGATGATCGCAGCAGGTATTATGCCTCCGTTGGCAATGGCGACAATCATATCAAAGGTTTCGTGAAATGTGGTCTCACGAAACCTTTGCATGACCTCTTCAAACGATTTGGTTGTACCCATCAGACTTTGGCCAGTACTTTCAAAACAAAATAACCTCCTACAAGCTGGATCATCATACCCGGCAGGCCGATTTTAAAATCCTGCATCGCAGCAGCAAAGTTCTGGGTGATAGCCCACTCAATACCGGTGCCGATCACCTGGTAAGCAAGGATGGCCAACAGAATTCCGATCAATGATACTTTCCCGAAATGTTTGGATGCCATGGAGGCGGCAATAGCCAGGAGTACCGATTTGATGATGATGGCCGGCAGTACTGCCACGGGTGGCATCCCAAAAAGCAGGCTGTTTGCCAATGGAGAGAGAATAGCGGTGAGCAGTCCCACATGAATGCCATACTTATAGGCAGCAATCAGCGTGAAGAAATAGATGGGCAGAAAGATAAATCCTCCCTGAGGAACAAGGTGTGCCAACTGCGGTAGCAGCAGATTACCCACTATAAATATCGCTGCGAACAGATAAGTCTTTGTGTTGGTCAGGTTGAGCGTGTACAATTTGGCTGTTGTTGACATAATAGGTTGTATTATAATGTTGTTATATATTTTCTCCCGCATAAACAAATTACATAGCATACAAATCTATGCATAAAAACTCATTTTGTGCCGGTGAAGGTTGTTATTTTTTATTTAAAAAAGGAAAAATAGCGATGTGAAATGCTTAATGGAAATCATTTAAAGAGCATCGGGAGAAATTCCGTCAGGTAGATTCTCCAGTTTCGCCAGGTATGTCCTCCTTCCGATTCCCGGTAGACATATTCGAAGTGGATTGAATCGAGTTTGCTTCTGTAATCGACATTTGCCTGATACAAAAAATCATCTTTCCCGATGGCTATCCAGTAAAGCTTGTAACCGTTGTTCTTTTGACCGGAAAGGGTAGCCTCTATGTTTTGATAAACGGGCGATTGTACCTTCTCGTTTGGCATGATCGCGGCAGAAAAAAGTCCCATGTAATCGAATGTGTCGGGATAATACCGCGAAATATGGAGGGTGTGAAAACCACCCATGGAGAGTCCCGCGATGGCTCTGCCCGTTTTGTCAGGAATGGTCCTATAGCCGGCATCCACGAAATCAATGATCTCCCGAAAAGTTTTCTCATATGTTCCATCCATGGTGTGGGGCAGTTGAAATTGTGGCTTGTAGAATCCTTGTGATGACTCTCCCGGTGCGGCTTCCTGCGCTACGTTGCCATTGGGCATCACCATGATCATCGGTTCGGCTTTACCGGTAGCAATCAGATTATCGAGAATCTGGGAGGCTCTGCCCAGCGTCATCCAGGCTTCTTCGTCGCCACCCATGCCGTGCAGCAGGTAGAGCACTGGATAGCTGGAACTGCTATTTTCATAGCCGGGAGGTGTGTAAATGGTGATCCTGCGGTTCATTTTATTTCCGGGAGATGCGTACCACCGTTTCGTCACCGTACCATGTGGAACATCATTGACCTTGTACAGATCGGCTTGTCCATTGCCAATGAGAAATATATTGAGTGTGCTTGCCACATCGCGACGGTAATAGACGTTGTTGGGATCGTTCATTGCCAGACCATCCACAACAAAAGAATAGGTGTAGAGCTCGGAGGGTAGCGGATCGGTAGTGCAGGACCAAACGCCATCGGCATCTTTTGTCATATTTTGTTTCCCCTGAGTCAGGAAATCTCCTGTAACCGTTACGTTATTCGCGTTGGGGGCCATTAAACGGAATGTGACGGTATTGTTGGCGTGAATCTCCGGAGAGACTATTTCACGCCTCTCCCCAAAAGGAAGATTTTCCTGTGCGCGCATCTGAAGCGACAACAGCAATAAAACCAAAATATAGAAACAGCGCATCTTCATATGTTATTCAGATTTTTTCGATTTCATCCCTTTGTTGTATAAGATAGTGCAAATATAGCGATTCATTTGAATTAATCACCCTGCAGGAGAGGCGATTTATCCTGTTTTTATCAATATCTTTGCAAACGACTATAACTATACATTATGTGGAAAGATTTGCTCCTTGTTGGAATTGGAGGCGGTGCAGGCAGTATGCTCAGATTTGTTACTTCCCGGCTCGCAGCCCGGTATATACATCATGAATGGTTGTTCGTGGGTACTTTCACTGCCAATATTGTGGGATGCCTGCTCATTGGCCTGTTTTCTGGGTGGATCCTGTCGCATCATCCTGAGAATCAATCATTTCGTCTGCTAATGATTGTCGGTTTCTGTGGCGGTTATACCACATTTTCAGCCTTTGCCTTCGAAAATCTGCGTTTGATGGAGATGAATCAGTGGGGGCTGTTTACACTCTACACCACAGCCAGCATTGTGTTTGGTCTTCTGTCGGTATGGATTGGCATGAAACTTGGACATCTGATATAAAAAAGAAACGCCGGAAGATTGGCCCTCCCGGCGCGCAATAAAACTTATCCGGTTTTATAACTCCTTGATCCGGATGTTTCTGAACATTACCTTGGAACCATGTCCGAGAAATCCGATGTGCCCGGTTTTATTGAGTAGTCCCGGATGTTCCCGTTTGTCCATCGTACCGTTTTTTGAAGCCTCACGGATATTCCCGTCGAGGATGGTTGTTCCGTTGAGAATTACTTTGATATGATCGCCGTCGGCAATTACTTCCTGATAATTCCATTCACCCACAGGTTTCAGAAACCCTCTTTTTGCCGGGATCACGCCATATACCGAGCCGTGGTACTGGTAAACCTGCAGTTTTTCATAAACTGGTGCATCATTATCCAGTATTTGAAGTTCCATGCCCTGGTATGCGGCATCACCCTCATTGGGAGTGCGGATGCCGAGTCCGTTATTGGCTCCGTGAGTAAGCATAAATTCGAAGCGGAAAACAAAGTTGTCGAACTGCTCGTTGGTATAGAGGTTGCCGCCCGAACCCTTGCTGGGATGCAGGACAATGTTGCCGCTTTCCACGGCATAATCTTTTTTGTTCCCTTTCCACTGATCGAGGTTCGTGCCATCAAAAAGAATACGGAACCCTTCTTTCTCTTCTTCTGCCGAAAGTTTAAATGGTTCAGGACGGGGAATCTCCCTGATGTAAATGTCCCTGTAAGCCACTTTGCTTCCATGTGCCTGGAGTTCAATTTGTTCCATGGGGAAGATGGGTCGACTTCTGTCCCAATAGTTCTCCAGGATCACGTTGTCGGTCACCAGCTCGCCATTCAGCCATACCGATACCCTTTCGCCGATCATACGGATCCGGAAGGTGTTCCATTCTCCTACTTTCTGATCGGCTACCACCAGCGGCTTGTTTTGATTTTGCTGGTTGTTGTAGAGTCCTCCCGATCCTACCTGTGCACCTACTTTTACCCGGGCAGTATCCCATATCTGCACCTGGGGTGTTCCGCGTAGATAGATTCCTGCATCGGGCTCGGGACCGGGGTAAAGTTTCCAGTCGACCAGCATTTCGAAATCACCGTACTGTTTATTGGTACAAAGGTTATTCCCTTTCCCGGTAAACAACAATTCCCCGTTGTCCACAACCCAGCTTTCCTTTGCTTCCTTATTTGCTTTCTCCTGTGCTGTAGCCAGTTCTTTCGGGCTCATCTTTGCTCTTTTAACCGGATTTTCCACCAATCCTTTCCAGCCATCCAGATTTTTGCCGTTGAAAAGGGAAACAAATCCATCCTCTGCCGGATTTTCTGTCAGATATTTGTTGATGGATTGTCGCTGGTAATCGGCATCGGGATTGTTGAGTGTCTTGCTTACCTTTTGAAGGATGGCAGCAGTTTCCGCACCTGCAAAAGCCGGATTGCTGATGGCAATATTCATGGCCGCCTGAGCAGCAGCTTCCTTTAATGATGATTGCTCCATGAAGGGTGCCACGAAAAGCATTGCCTGGTAATGACCTGTATTTCCCAACAATTTCAATACCTCGTTCTTCTGTTTGTCGGTTTGCGCAAACTGCATCGTTTCTCGCAGATAGAGATATTTTACTGCACCGGTTTCACCCGATTTCCCAATGGTGGAAATTAATGCGTCTGTCACCTTCTCCAGCTCCTGGCTGTTTTTGCTTTGTCTTGCAATATCCAGCAGAGGATAGATCACATGAAACGATTTCCATGTAGTAAGGGCATCGAAAGCCGCACTCTTTCCAACTCCTGCTGATGAAGCATATGCTTTGGTGATGGCATTGATTGCTTCCGGTGAACCACTGTTGGCCAGTGCCGGGTAGTATACAGGTTTGCGGGACGAGATTTTCATCTTCCCGCTGACCAGCCGGAGTTGTTCTTCTGCCGGAAGATAATTCAGTGCCGCATTCACAGCTTGTTGAATAGCAGGAATATAAGCCGGGTCGGACTGTTCCAGCAGGGTNNCATTGTCGGTGAACATCTGGTTGTAGACAAGATTATACTGACTTCCCATTTTCCTTTTGGAAATAAGATCCAGAATAGCCTTTTTCCCTGCTTCCCCGCAATCATCAAAAACAGAGGCAAGTGTGTAAGAGATATCTCCCTTGAAAGCAGATAGTGCTTCTTTTGCCAGGTCAATGCTTTCTTCGTTGTCACTTTTCAACAGGCCTGTCAGCGCGAGAAGCGACTCATCGCCCCCAATCGCTGCCAGTGAGCGTGCAGCTGCTTTCTGTACCGTTTGTTCAGATGAATTGATATGGCGTGCAATCTGTTGATCGGAACCCTCCACCTGATGCTTTGCCAGCCAGTAGATGAGTGCTGTTTGTACCTCTGGTTGTTTGGAGGAGGAGAGTGTTTTTTGAATCAGGGCGACCGACTTTTTATCTTTTTCGAAAGAATAAGCATTCATTACACCGGAGAGATAGGAGGTATTTCCATCTTCTATGGCTTCCTTCAGCAAAGCATCCTTCTTCGTGTCAGGCTGTTTCAGAAGTAATCGGGCGGCTGCAATTTTCAAATCCTGTTTGTCCTGTTTCGATGCAATGGACAATAATTTTTTTGCCTCTTTATTCACCAGCTTCGGTTCAGTCGCATTCAGCCGTGTAAGCAAGGAAATATAAGATGCTGTGGCGTTGTTCCTGTTATAAGCATAATCTGTTTTTTCTGCTTCTTCTCGTAACGGATTGAGCGATTCTTTTGTACCGATTCGGGCAAGTGCATTCAGCAATACTTTTTGCGATTCCTCCGAGCTGTTTTGACTGAAAAGATTTAGTAATTCGGGTTCGGCTGCAGCGTAATTGGTTTGCCCTATGGCATTTGCCAGATTCAACAGGATGGGCTCGGAATTGGTTGTTTTGAGGGCTTTCAATAGGGCAGCTCCTGCTTTTTCAGTTCCGATACTCACCAAAGCCTGTGAAGCAGGGGCGGTGAGTTGTTCATCGGCAAGCAAACCAGACAAAACATCCACATTGTCGTCCGAGCCGATGGTTCTGAGCTGACGAATCACGAATGCTTTCACCTCTTTGTCGAGTACCCGGTTGAGCGCTTTTGCAAAAGCATTTGCGGCCACGCTGCGTTTGACGTCGTCGTTTGCCACAAAATGGGTCCATCCGCTGATGGCATCTTCCACGGTTTCATTGCTTTTATTCCCCGGAGGATTCATCCTGCCGATCAGGTCAAGCAATCCTTCCTCACCGGTAGAAACCAGGTCGGCGATGGTTTGGTTGTATTTTTGTTGCGTATCGGCCGGCAATTGTGCCAGTGCATCGGCTACGATGGTGGCTTTGGTTCTTTCGGCCGGCATTTGAGCCTGCAGACTGCTTGCAATAAGGAAGAAAAGGCAAATGTATATTGTTTGTATATGTTTCATTTTATATTCGATTGTTATTCAGTCGTTATTCGGTTGTTATTCGGTTGTAAATTTAGATGTTTGCTACGTTCGGCAAATTTAAACAAGTCTTATTTGCACTCACTGATCGCAAACATTCAGTTGTTATTGGATAGCTGTTTAGATTGACCAGGGTGCACGGGTGGGCTGATCCAGCAGGCGGTTTGCTTCCTCGTCATGGATGAAAAGCTCCTTCACGGGATCGAATTCAAGGGTTCTGTTAAGCTGGAGCGCCACAGCGCCCATGTTGACGATGGTGCATGACCGGAATCCGTTCATTTCGTTCAGTGCAAATTTCTGTCTGTTGTGGACAGATTCAATAAAGTCAGTATTTTGTCCCCTTGGCTCCGGGAAATCGGCCAGTTTCTTTTCCCAATCGGGTATGTCGCAAACAAAATTCCTGTAAACATTTCCATTGGGTCCAGTAATATAGGGCGTGTTGGGTTCACCATAGTCGCCACCCCAAAGAATAATCTGACATCCATCGTCGTAGGTATAGCTGATGGAACGCCATGTTCCCACTGCATCGGGGTGTTGTTGAGGCGCATCCACCTCCACCTTCACTGGGCTGGTATTATCTTTGCCCAGCATATATTGTACCGGGTCAATATAATGCTGTCCCATATCTCCCAGTCCCCCGCCATCGTAATCCCAGTAACCGCGGAAGGTCTGGTGTACGCGATGTGCATTATAAGGTTTGTAGGGTGCCGGCCCCAGCCACATGTCGTAATCCAGCTCTTTGGGAATGGGTTGCGGCTCCAGGTGCGTTTTTCCTACCCAGTAAAATTTCCAGTCGAATCCGGTATGCTTGCTGATGGTCACCTTCAGGGGCCATCCCAGCATGCCGCTGTCGATCAGTTTTTTCAGCGGTTTCACTGGTGTTCCCAATCCATAAAAAGGGTCTTTAAAGCGGAACCAGGTGTTGAGCCTGAATATATTCCCATGTTGAGCGATTGCTTCCCGCACCCTTTTCCCTTCACCAATGGTGCGTGTCATTGGCTTTTCGCAAAAGATATCTTTTCCGGCCTTCGCGGCTTCTACCGACATGATGCCGTGCCAGTGCGGCGGGGTGGCAATGTGGACAATATCCACATTCTTATCGAGAATCAAATCCCTGAAATCATGGTAGAGGTTAATCTTTTCTTTTACCATAGCTGCGGCCTTGGTGAGATGATTCTTATCCACGTCGCACATGGCCACTACACGGGTGTTATCATATGGGATGTGGCCACGACCCATGCCTCCCACACCGATAATTCCTTTTGTCAGCTCATCGCTTGGGGCAATCATGCCTTTTCCCAGCACGTTTCGGGGAACAATGGTGAGCAGGGTGACACCGCCCATCGTTTTTAAAAATTGTCTTCTGGAAGTCATAAATATTTTATTTGGTTGATGTTTATTCTATAATTGTTCTTTGTGGGGGACACCCGCAATAGGATTTGTAAAATTAACAATAAAGGAAATGAATGATACTCAAATTGCACAAATTTAGTCTCATAAAAAGAATCGCAGGAATAACATATCTACAGATATGATATGATTTCGATCCTTGGCCAGTTTGAATTTGTCGGTTAACGACAATTCTTCTTTGATCATTGCGAATCCCAGACTCTTTTTCAGAACAACCTTTTGTTTCTGTTTGTCATAAGCCCCGGCTGATGATAAATTCGATGATTCGGTGGCCTGCTTTGAAGGAGACATAGCTGCCATCAGCGGAGAAACTGCAGTTACCCCCGCTAAGGCGGCTGCCGATTTAAGAAAATCCCGTTTCTTCATAACCGTGATTATTTAAATTCTGTTATTCCCGGAACCGCTACTGAAATATCATATTTGGTATCCCACGAAATATTCTCAGGGTACAAAATTTCTGTTGAGTTTAATGCCTGATCAAAGGTGATTGTCTGGCCCGAGTAGACAGCCATCCTTCCTGCCAGGGCCATCATGTTGGAACGCGTCATCCATTCCCCGTCGTTCATCGGTTTATTGGCCCTGATGGAAGCAAATAGCTCATCGTGTTCCACCTGATACATTCCCCTCACCTTTGTTTGCTTATAAGCCTCCGCATCTGTGAATTTGGTTGTATCGGCCAGGTTCCAGGCATTCTTTCCGGTTATTTTGTGTTCCCCCGTACGGCAATCCACATAACATCTTCCGTCCTTTCCAATTAGTTCGACTGCGTATGAAGGTGTTGTTTCTGCCTGTTGCCGGCAGAAAAAATAGATTTTCACGCCGTTATCATACTCATAGGTCAGTCCGAAATGGTCATATACATTTCCGAATTTCGGATCAGTTCTTTTTTGTCTTCCTCCTGTACCGCTGATCTTTAATGGAGCCTTGTCACCCATTGCCCAGGAAAACATGTCGATGCTGTGTATGGCTTGCTCAACGAGGTGATCACCGGAAAGCCAGTTGTAATACAACCAGTTGCGGAGCTTATATTCCATGTCAGACCAACCTCTTTGTCGCTCTTTGAACCACAGTTCACCTGTATTATAAGTTGCTTCGCCGCCCAGGATTTCGCCGATCTGACCGTTCAGTACTCTACCAAAGGTATCTCTTTTGGGCTGATGATATCTCCAGCAGAATCCGGACACCAACGACAGGTTTTTTGCTTTTGCCTTTTTGGCAGCCTCCATCACCCTGCGTAAGCCGGGCGCATCCACTGCAAAAGGCTTTTCACAAAAGATATGCTTATTGGCGTTCACAGCTGCTTCAAGGTGTTGCGGTCTGAAGCAGGGTGGCGCTGCCAACAATACCACATCCACATCGAAATCGATCAGCTTCTGATAGGCATCGAGACCGACAAACCTGTTACCTGCGGTCACCTGTACTTTGTCACCATACTTCTCTTTCAAATTGTTGTACGATGATTGCAACTGATCTTCAAAAGCATCAGCCATTGCAGTCAAAATAACGTTCGGATCTGCATTTAAAGCTTCCCCGGCGGCACCCGTGCCACGTCCGCCACAACCGATCAGTCCCACCTTCAGCGTGTTGCTGTTCGTACTCCAGATAGAACCCGATCCCAGTGATGTGTGTGTAGCCAACACAGTTCCTGCCGTGGCTAACCCGGCTGTTTTGATGAATTGTCTTCTTGAGTAAGTCATAGCATTGTTAAATTTTTTAAATTTAGAAAGTTGCAAAACTATCAATTGTCCAAAAATAAGTAAAAACCGTCAATAAAAATAAGACCATCCCATATTTTATTATGGGATGGCTTCAAGGAACTTATTTTAATTCTTCTATTCTTATTCTTTTTGCACTTTGGGAATAATTGACGTTAAATCCTTAATCATAATCCGTTCTTTAGATGCGATACTTTTTCTGGCGGCAATCCCGACCAGGCATGCCAAAGAACCATCCCTTACTCCGGCTGATTGTCTGAAAGGGTCTTTGGTACCGGGTTTGAATATCTGATCCTTTAGTAGAGCATCACCTCCACCGTGCCCCGATGTGCCAAATGGCACTTGAATATATTGGCGCTTACCAAAATTTTTAAATAAGACAATCTCATCATAATTCACATCCGAGGTAGGTTTGGATTCCTGTATCCAGGCTTCCATTCTCCCTTTTGTTCCGTTAAATGCGATACGATAACCTTCATAAGGTGAATAGGTTGTTAAAGAATAGGCCACCTGAACGCCGTTCATGTATTTAATCGTAGCCGCCATTTTATCAAAAATATTGATGTCATTTTTGAAAACACATCCATCCCTTAAATAACCATCATATTTCTCGTTATCCACATACAGTTGTTTATAATTTTTGTTTTTGAGAATATCATAGTAAAAGTTGCATTTCGCAGTGTGGGGGCAATTGCGACAGTTCTCTGCTCTAAAAGTTCCGTTCTTACCGTAGAAATTCAACTCTCCCAGGGCGTATACACTTTCCGGATCGCTATCGATCCACCAGTTCAGAAGATCAAAATGATGACTTGCCTTATGTACCCACAGCGAACCGCTTTTCTCCACGAGCCGGTGCCATCTCCTGAAATAGTCGGCTCCATGTGAAGTATCAAGATACCAGTGAAAATCAACGGATGTCAACTCTCCGATTTCTCCCGCCTGCAGAAGTTCCCACATTGTTGCACGATGGGGAGAATACCTGTAATTGAAGGTGATCCGGCAATTTTTTCCTGTTTTCTTTTCCCCGTCTATAATTGCTTGAATCTTCTTCTCATCGGTAGCCATTGGCTTTTCACAAATAATATCGGCCCCCAACTCCATTCCTCTTACCACAAAATGATCGTGTGTGGCATCCACTGTGGTAACGATCAGTGTATCCGGTTTGGTTTCAATCATCATTTTATCGAAATCGGTGTAAGTTGGGCAGGAAGTGCCGATAATTTCTTTACCGGCTGCAAGTCTGCCGGGATTATTATCACAGAGACCCACAAATTCAACATAATCGGAATAATCCTTTACCAAACTGCTCCCCCACATCGAGGTACCCCGACTTCCCGTACCTACCAGGGCAATCCTCTTCTTGGCACTGTTTTTTTGATTTACCTTCACATTGCTTGCCTGAAGTCCGTAGAGGGGATCAATCAATGAAGCTCCTGCTGCTGCCCCCGTAATGGCTAAAAAATCTCTTCTTGTAAATAAATTTGTTTTCTTCTTCTCCATAGTGACCTATTTATTCATTCATTCATTTCATCCCTTAATATTTGAATACCTTTCCTCCTGCTACAACCTGCTTCAATTTTTCATCGAAAGTGGCCCTTTGTCCGGTGCGAAGTGCAGCAGTGACCATGATATCGGCAATGGAGTGGCTGTAGCCAGCTTCTACCGGAGCATTTGTTTTTACGTTGTTATTTCGTACGCAGTCCATCCAGTTTTTCATATGGGCATTTGTCAGTGGATCGGATCCGGTGTTGGCCTCCGATTCCACTTTTATTTGTGGCAATTCGAAAGTATCCAGCAGGAATGGTTTCATGTTCATGGCACTTGCATGATTTTCAGTCAGACCACCATCACTGTTCACCACATTTGTATCCAGATCCAGTTTACCGCCATTTGAAAAGTACCATTCCTTGGTGCCGCCGGACGAGTTATTCTGCCGTGATGAATAAATAACCTGAAATCCGTCTCCCGGTTCCTTTTCAGTCCCATGACCATAATCAAAGACGGCAGTCATCGTGTCGTAGTTTGTTCTTCCGTCGTTCCACATGTAGATACCGCCATTGGCAACAACCGAGCGCGGATATTTGAGTTCCGAGAACCAGTGTACCGTATCTATCTGATGAGCGAGCCATTGTCCCGGAATGCCGGATGAGTAGGGCCAGAAAAGACGATACTCGAGGTACTTTCGCGGATCCCATGCTTCGTAGGGACGGTTCATCAGAAATCGTTTCCAGTCGGTATCCTGTTCCCTGATTTCTTTTGTTAGCTGAGGCAGTCGCCATCGCCCCGGCTGATTCACGTTCCAGGTCATCTCCACGGCAATGATTTTCCCGAATTTCCCCGATTTGATATAATCATATGCAGCCTGATAGTTTGTTCCGCT
>DFYK01000125.1:16254-22622 GCA_002383605.1 Proteiniphilum sp. UBA4084
CTGTTCCAGATATCACAAACCGTGTAAAGTTCGAAGTTCATCTCTTTTGCATATTTGAGAAAAGATTTTCCGAGCGAACTTCTGAATCTTCCGGAGAATCCCAGTATTCCCACACGTACTTTGTCATTGGATCCAACGATTCTGGAATAGCTTTTTGCAGACATATTCAAGGTACTACCCATCGCTAAACCGGCAGCGCCGAGAGCCGTTTTTTTAATAAAATTTCTTCTTGTTCCCATGATTAATTATTTTGTTGAGCTGATAATTTAATTAAAGTCACCATGTAATTTATCTATTTGTTTATCAGTAAGATCACCTCCTATTATTATTTTATGTCTGAAAGTAATTTTATCTCCCTCCCTGAGAGTGATCTTAACGGGTGAGGCGTTTTTATCCACAGCTCTTCCTGCAAGATTGTTCATTGCAAAAAGTCCATACCCTCTGGCATGCGACCAGGCAGGATAGTTCGGATTTTTATGATGGTCCATCATCACAATGGTAATCATCTCTCCGTTTTTATTGGCCCTTAGTGCCACCCACTTGCTTTTTTTGCCCCAAACATCTCCTCCGGTTATTCCATCGGCGTTCCGGTAAACACCATTCACTCCCTCGTTATTTAAAACAGGAGTTTCTGTCATATTTCCATTTGAGTCCAGATACTTCTCGGCTTTCTGTGACGGTTCTTCAAAGGCTCTGTCCACCCTGAGACCCAAAATACCCTCCTTATTTTCAGTGAAAACAACCTCTTTTTGTTTGGCTGTTAATGTTGTTATTCTCTCAATAAAGCGGGATCCGTTTATTTCACTAAAAATAAATTTGGTCCTCTCTTCCAAAAGTACGTTCCCTTTGTTGTCTGTCCAGTTTGCCACAGTTTTCAACTCGCCGGCAGAAGCGTTCATTTTTTCAATCCTGTCAAATTTTATGGAACCATATTTGTATTTATCCTCCTGTTTAATCGCAAAGGAATTGTTCCAAAAATCCAAACCATTTACGTCACCAAAATTAAACCATAAACCAACGTGGTGGGGATGATCCGTCCTTTCAAAAGGTCTCGGATTCAGTGGAAAACCCCTTGTAACATCCTTTCCTGAAATGGTGTAAATAGGATAAAGAACCTGTTTTTCCATATTATCAGGGTAGATGAAAGAGGTAAAATATTTCGTATTGATAAATACATCTACCTTTTTATTTGCATCATCGAGCTTAAAGTCTACTTCCCCTTTCATGTTGCCGGCATTGGTTAAGACACACGATAGAGTCAATAAAAATGTTGTAATTAATTTAATTGCTTTTTTCATTTCATCTGTATAATTGTTTGTTATCCTAAACTCTCATTTACAATGTGCCATAATCATATCCCGGAGGTAACATTTCCTGGGTTATGTTTTTAAAGTTATTGATTTGATCAAGTGGAAGAGGTTTAATGTAATGATTATCATCTATATAATCTCTCCATCGTTGCACGTTGTCGGCAGTTTCCTCCCTGCTTTTCGGATTATTCTTTTTGATCCTGTCTACAAGCTTCCGGGTTCTCTTAAGCAAGTTGAAGTTGTTATGCTCCATACCCAACTCTCTTTGATATTCATCAATTATAAAATCTACGTTAACAGGCCCTTGTTTGTATACTTCTGCATCGTTGATATTATTAAATGCTCTCATCCATACAGGCCTTAGCGCTTCATATACGGCGGCATCCCCAAGATTAAGTTTCCAGTTGCATTCAGCAACTATTAAGTACATCTCCGGAAGCCTTATTACGATGATATTAGCATTACCTTCATTTTGCTTACCCATTTCAGTTCTCGATCGGTCATAGAATTTTTTAACACTATAGTATTTGCTTCGGTGCTTAAGAGGGCCTCCGTAATATTCAGATTCAGGATCATCCATATCGTAAACCTCATTCAATCCATCAAGAAAATAAGCTTTCGGGTCACCTGACGCTACCCAGTCCAGATGTTTTTTATCTTCAGCAGGAGTAATCGCACGCAACGGCATGTACAAAACTGTGTCTGTCATATTAAGCGGTGCGGCCTTGTCATCATCTATCTTAAGGTAAAGTGTCTCAAAAGTGGCATCCCTTCTTTTGTCTTTTTCGTTATACATCATGATCCAATGGAAAGTAGGCATGACATGTCTGTATTCCCTGCCATAATACATGGAATGGGATGGCATTACGTATTTGAATTTGGACCCCGAATTGTTTAATCTGGTTACAACTAATTGTTTAGTGGAAGCTGTAGTTGTTCCATCATTATTTTCGTGCAGAATAAGTGTCTCGCTTGTTCGTCCAACTGCCGGTCTATGTATATAGTTGGGTGGATCATTGAACATTTTGTCAGTAGTCCACTGAACTGCCCAAATAACCTCATCGCTGGTTTTGTTATAAGCATCAAACACTTTGCTGTAATCTTGTTCCATTTTATAACCGTAATCGTTAATCACACTTAGAGCTAAGTTTTTGGCTTCCTTGTATAAATCTTCAAGTGAGAAGAATCCTAATTTTGAATACAAGTTATATTCCGGCTGTCCACTGTAATCACTATGAGAATATCCGGCAATTGCTAATAAGTGTCTTGCCTTAAGTGCTTTCGCTGCACCTTGGGAGACTCTCCCAATTTCCTTGATTTCCGATTTTGTAGGTAATTTACTTATCGCATAATCAATATCCTTCAGGATTTGGGTATAGAAGAATTCCACAGACTGCTGATTAATGTTTAACATATCCGGATCATATTCCGTATACACTTTTTCCTGATAATGTCCGTATTTCCCCCAAAATTCGACCTGTATCTGATAAAAATGCGCTCTCATGAAGCGTAATTCTGCCAGATAAATCTCTTTTGTCCGATCTCCCGGTTCTTCTCCTATAATATTTTCAAGTCTGTTAATTATCATAATGCCTCTGTGAATACTTGCGAAGATATCATTGGGAGAATCCCAATCTACATTTTCTGCCTGATCATAAGAATTATTCATGGAAGAGGCATTTTCCACTAAATCTCCATAATAATCCATTCTAAACATATGCTGTTGGTACAAATCTCTGCAAACAGTATATACAGCTGCTACACCTTCATAGAGTCCCTGTTCTGTTTTGTAATAATTCTCTGTCATCTGACTTTTTGATTCTTCTTTCAAAAAATCCTGGCAAGAAGATATAATAAGTACAAATATGGTAAATATAAAAATCGTTATTTTTTTCATAGCCTAACATTTTTTTGAGTACTAAAAATTGAAATTAACCCCCATCACATAAGAAGATGGTATTGTATACATTGTATTAGGTTGCTCGGGATTCACGTCTGACGGTCCAGATTTATAAATGTAAAACGGGTTGCTAGCCTGTATATAAATTCTCAATTTATTAATATTTATCTTCGATGTAAGTTTACTTAAGTCATATCCAAGAGATATATTTTGCATTTTAATGAAGTCTCCTTTAAATATTGATAATGTGCTGGTGTTAGAGCTCCCTTGAGCAGTTTGCGCTCTTGGCCAATCATTTGTAGGATTCAACGGAGTCCACCAATCGATTGCATCGATAATCATTTTGTCACCGTTCCATTCAGCCGTATAGTTACTGGCCTGAATCAGGTGACCAAATTGACCGACGATGTTAAATGAGAAATCAAAATTTTTAAATCGTAAACTATTTTGTAGAGAAGCAATTACTTTTGGTTCTCTTTGTCCTAAAATGAACCTGTCGTTATCTGTAAATGCAAAATCTCCGTCTCTGTCCACCACTTTAATTTGACCCGGCTCCCTTTTATACTTTCTTGCTTCATCAGCTTCATCGATTTGCCAGATGCCAATTTTTTTGTAGTCCCAGGTAACACTAATCGGATATCCGATAAACCAACCAGCACTTTTGTTGTCTTTCCCGTCTGCCAAATCCACAATTTCGTTCCAGTTTCTGGATGCCATGGCGGATATTGTCCAATTCAGGTCTTTTCGGGAAATGATACTTGAAGACAGCGATAACTCGATCCCTTCATTCTTTGTTTTGCCAATATTTTGCCAGATAGAACCGAAACCTGTACTACCGGGTAAAGAGCGTTGCATTAAAAGGTCTTCATTTATTGTTTTATAGAACTCAATGCCTCCAGATAGCTTACCTTTTAAAATATTGAAATCAAGGCCGAAATTCCATGTCTTTGAAACTTCCCACCCAAGGTCTGTATTTGCTATACCGTTCGGCCGCCACGTATAAATTCCATCACCTGCCCAGCTATAAGCACCTTGTGTTAATGTTGTCAGTGTTTGATAAGGGTTGATGGCCTGGTTACCCACTTCTCCGTAACTAGCTCTTAGTTTTAAAACTGACAAGAAATTCTGATTTTTCATAAAATCTTCTTCTGTAACAACCCAGGCAGCCGACATGGAAGGAAAGGTTCTCCATTGATTTCCCTCAGCCAAACGTGATGAACCGTCAATTCTCACAGCGCCATTTAACAAATATTTACCCTTATACTCATATTGGCCACGAAACATATAAGAAAGCAGGGAAGTTTTCTCGTAACCCGACCACAAGTTTCTGTTAATAATACCTGATTCAAGAAAATGAAAGTCCATATACTGCGCCGGAATGTTTTGAGCTGAACCGCCAACCCATTCATTTTTGTCCTGAATTGCTTCAATTACGGCTGTAGCCATTATATTGTGTGATTCATTGATTTTTTTTTGAATATTTATAATTCCATTCAATGCATAATTAAAATCAGAATTTTTTTCCATGCTTGCATAATTCAACCCTAAATTCTGATAACTGGTTTTTGAGTCCCTATAGTCTCCGCTTGAACCTTCGTTCACATCAATCTTTAAGTTCGTTGTAAGAGTCAACCAGTCTAAAGGTCTTGCTTCAAGTTTCACAATCACATCAGCCATCTTTCGTGATCTGTCTTGTACCAAATAACCTTTCTCATAGTTCCATAAAGCATTCACATATTTTTCTTTGCCAACAGCATCTTTGTATCCTTTAGAAGGGTCCTCATCAATATAGGGAGTTTCGAAAGGAGTCATTCTGCGAAGGTTATCCCACATATTATCAGGCCAACCTGTATGTTTTCTGTACATGAGTCTGTTAATCATTCCAAAATCAAGCCAATTGGTTAGTTTCAGGTCTACATTTGAACTTAATACATGCCGCTGAAAGTTAACGGTTTTGTAGTATGAATTATCTTCCTGAAAATTATAGCTTAATCTATATGACATTCTATCGTTTCGGTTGCTGAGAGCTATGCTGTGTCCTTGATTAAAAGAAGTATTATCAAAAAGTGCTTCCTGCCAGTTATAATTGATCCCTTTATTATAATAATTATCAGCCCATTCTGAATTAAACATTTCCATACCTTTTCTTGTATCGATGGATGAATTTTGCCAAAGTTCTGCATTCATTGCGCCGTGTGTTTGGTATCTCATCACATCTCTGATTAATTCCGCATACTTTTCGGCAGATTGCATTTTTATGAATTCATAGTCGTTTATTCCAATGAAAGAGTTTACCTCAATGTTTACTTTCGTTTTACCCTCGCGGGCAGCTTTTGTTGTGACGAGCACCACTCCATTTGCAGCGCGTGATCCATAAATCGCGGTGGCTGCAGCATCCTTAAGAATTTCCATTGATTCGATATCCTGGTTTACAAGATTATCCCAGCTTCCTGGCATTCCGTCAATTATCAACAGGGGATTATTTCCAGCCGATAAAGATCTGCTTCCCCTGATCCTGATTGAAGCAGACTCTCCCGGTTGTCGCGAAGGTGTAATATAAACTCCAGCTGCCTGTCCCTGCAAAGCATCCACAACATTTGTACTCGGGAATGCCTCAATCTGTTCTGTCTCCACCCTGGATACTGAACCTGTTAGGCTGCTTCTTTTCATGGTGCCGTATCCCACGACCACTACTTCTTCCAATGCCTGGGTATCCTCCATTAAAGTTATCTTCAAATCACTTCTGCTTCTTGTTTCTATAATTTGTTCCAGATAACCAATGTATGAAATCCTTAAAACGGCATTTTCAGTTACATCAATTGAAAATTTCCCTTCCACATCTGTAATCGTTCCATTTGTAGTCCCTTCTTCTATGATATTTGCCCCTATGATAGGCATTCCAGCTTCATCTACAACTGTACCTGTAATTTGTTTTTTCTGTTGTTGCACCACTTTTGATGTTATTTCTTCTATCACACCAGATGGATTGTTTGCACTTGAAAGAATGATATGATTACCCTCCATGGAATAGTTAAGATCTTTATCTTTTAATAAATAATTTAGTACATTGGAAACAGCTTTTTGTTTCGCTCTGATCGATACTTTTTCATTTGTGTTTACTTCATTGTTGTATATGAACAGATAATCGGTCTGTTTTT
>DFYK01000045.1:0-9233 GCA_002383605.1 Proteiniphilum sp. UBA4084
AAAAGATTAGTTTGATCTTATTTTATAAACGGATGAAATCATCATGTCTGTGACATAGATGTTTAACTCGATAATATTGTTTATTAAAATATTCTAAATTATTCGAATGGTTTAATCTTGCGGCGTTTTAATGATATTCTTTCCGGTGCCGACAGTCTGCGATTGTTTCTGATAGCTGTGTTCATGCACTGATCCGACCGCCCTTCCCGACGGGTCGGCATTCTTCTGGAAAGCTTCGTCCCACGCCAATGCCACCGGCGTGCTGCAGGCAACTGAAGGCACGGAAGGCACGCATTGTGCAGCACTGTCCGAAGGGAACAGATCGGAGTAAATGGTGCGGTACACATATTCTTCTTTGGTCAACGGCGGATTGATGGGAAAACGATGTTGCACGTTTGCCATCTGTTCGTCGGTTACCTGCTGCGCGGCGATCTCTTTCAGCGTATCTATCCAGCTGTAACCCACGCCGTCGGAAAACTGTTCCTTCTGTCGCCAGGCCACCTCCGCAGGCAGATAATCTTCAAATGCCTGCCGCAGGATGTGCTTTTCTATTTTTCCGTTTCCCGACATCTTGTCTTTTGGGTTGAGCCGCATGGCCACATCCAGAAACTCCTTGTCGAGGAAAGGGACACGTCCCTCCACGCCCCATGCTGCCAGCGACTTGTTGGCACGAAGGCAATCGTACTGATGCAGCTTGCTCAATTTTCTCACCGTCTCTTTGTGAAACTCTTCCGCATCGGGCGCCTTGTGGAAATAGAGATAACCTCCGAATATCTCATCGGCACCCTCACCGGAAAGCACCATCTTCACACCCATCGACTTGATGTAACGGGCAATCAGGTACATAGGCGTACTGGCACGCACCGTCGTTACGTCGTAGGTCTCGATATGATAGATGACATCACGGATGGCATCCAGACCTTCCTGCACAGTATATTGTATCTCGTGATGGATAGAACCGATGTGTTTGGCCACTTTCCGGGCGGCAGCCAGATCGGGTGATCCTTCCAGCCCGATGGCAAAAGAGTGAAGCTGCGGCCACCACGCGTCTTCCCTGTTGTCGGTTTCCACCCTTTTGGCTGCAAACTTTTTTGCCACGGCTGAGATAATCGACGAATCGAGTCCTCCAGACAGTAAAACCCCGTACGGCACATCGCTCATCAGCTGCCTTTGTACAGCATCTTCCATTGCTTTTCTCAATGCCACCACATCAGAATGGTTGTTTTTTACCTGCTCATACTCCATCCAGTCGCGGGTGTACCATTGGGTGGCTTTGCCATCGGGACTGTAATAATAATGTCCCGGGAGAAATTCTTCAATCTTGTTGCAAAACCCTTCCAACGCTTTCAACTCCGAAGCAACGTAATAGGCACCATCGCGATCCCATCCCTGATAAAGGGGAATAATGCCGATGTGATCGCGCCCGATCAGGAACACATCTTTTTCCCGGTCGTAGAGGGCAAAGGCAAAAATACCGTTCAGCTCTTCCAGAAAGTCGGGCCCTTTGTCGCGGTAGAGTGCCAGGATTACCTCACAATCTGATTGGGTGAGAAACTCATAAGCGTGCTCATATTTTTTTCGTATATCACGGTGGTTGTATATCTCTCCATTCACTGCCAGGATCAATTGTCCGTCTTTGCTGACAAGCGGTTGCTTTCCGGAGGCCGGATCGACGATGGAGAGCCTTTCGTGAGCCAGAATTGCTTTACTGCACGAGAAGATACCCGAGCAATCCGGACCGCGATGACGCAGTTTGATGGACATCTTTAACAGTTGGGGGCGTAGTTGCTCCTCCGGCTTCTTCAAATTGAATGTACACACGATTCCACACATATAAATTGATTTGTTGATTGTTTGATTTGATGATTTGATGAAAGCTTAATCCCAGACCGCTGAATCTAATATCCACCCAACTAAAAAGCTGACACCTGATTCCTGACACCTGATCGCTTACTGCTTACCACTGATAAAACCATGAATATCTTCCGCCACTTTACGTCCCGAGGCAATTGCCTTGACTACCAGGCTGGCTCCCATGATGGTGTCGCCCGCGGCGAAGACTTTGGATACGCTGCTGTTGTGCTGCTTGTCCACTGCCACATTGCCCCGCATGTCATAGGCTACACCCAGTTCATCGAGCAGCCCTTCGTGTACAGGATGCACGAATCCAAGCGCCAGCAGCACCAGATCGGCTTTCAGTATTTCAGGTTGTCCCGATGAGATCATTGTAAAGCGCCCGTTGGCATCTTTTTCCCAACGAACCGATTCGGCAGTCGCTTCCTTCACAAAGCCGTCTTCTCCCCTGAAGGAGATGGTGTTGAGTAGCCAGTGACGGTCGCATCCCTCCTCGTGAGAGGAAGATGTCTTCAATACCTGCGGATAGGGGCTTGGCCAGGGTGTTGCCGGATTTTTGCCGACCGGTGGCTTTGGCATAATCTCTATCTGGGTCACGCTCCTGGCTCCCTGCCTGATGGAGGTGCCCACACAGTCGGATCCGGTATCCCCACCGCCTATCACCAGCACATGTTTGCCTTTGGCTGATATTTGTTCTGTGCCAGCCATTTCTTCACTTTGGAGCACTCTTATTTGTTGCGAGAGAAAATCCATGGCAAAGTGAATACCTTTCAGATCTCGTCCCTCGGGTGTGATATCTCTCGGTTTACCGGCTCCGGTGGTCAGACAGACGGCATCATATTCCATCATGATCTGCCTTCCGGGAATATCTTTCCCTATTTCCGTGTTGGTGACAAATGTGATGCCCTCTTCCATCAGTAGTTTCAGCCGCCGGTCGATGACCTGCTTGCCCAGCTTGAAATTGGGGATCCCGTAGCGGAGGAGGCCGCCGGGCGTGTTGTCTTTCTCATATACGGTGACGTGGTGCCCCTTGCGGTTCAGTTGTTGTGCTGCTGCGAGTCCGGCCGGACCGGAACCGATGATGGCTACCTTCCTGCCGGTACGGTGTTTGGGGGGACGGGCTTTGATCATCCCTTCCATGAAAGCCACCTCCGTCACCGACGCTTCATTCTCCCGGATGGTCACCGGTGCGTCGTGCAGTGCCAGGACACACGATTTTTCACAGGGAGCGGGACAGACACGTCCGGTAAATTCCGGAAAATTGTTGGTTTCATGCAACACCTCCATCCCTCTTTTCCAGTCGCCCTTGTAAATGTAGTCCTGCCATTCGGGCATCTTGTTGCCGAGCGGGCAGGCCCAATGACAGAAAGGGATGCCACAGTCCATGCAACGTGCTGCCTGCTGTTTGCGGTCTTCCCGGTTCAGTGTCTGTTCTACCTCGGCGTGGTCATATATTCTTTCGCTGATGAGACGATAACCGGCTTCCTTTCTCGGTACCGTCATAAATGCTTTTGGATTTCCCATAATGCTGTTGTTTGAATTAATAATCCCTTTCCACCACTGCAATCTTTCGGTTCAGTTCTGCCATTTTCCTTTCCTGCAATACCTTCTTGAATTCGATGGGTACCACCTTGATAAACTGTTCCACGTACAGGTCCCAATTGTCGAGTATCTGTTTTGCCAGCTCGCTGTTGGTGTACTGCTGATGTTTGGAAATGAGGCTCTTCAACTCCCTGACATCGGACAGATCCTCTACCAGCGACAGCTCTACCATTTCCATGTTGCAGTAATAGTCGAAGTCGTTCTTTGTATTAAGCACATAAGCCACGCCGCCACTCATGCCTGCTGCAAAGTTGCGTCCGGTGCTACCCAGTACCACCACACAACCACCGGTCATATACTCGCAGCAGTGGTCGCCCGCTCCCTCTACCACGGCTGTGGCGCCCGAGTTGCGTACGCAAAACCGTTCGCCGGCAATGCCGTTGATGTATACCTCACCACTGGTGGCTCCATAGAGGGAGGTGTTGCCGCAGATGATATTCTCCTCCGGCCTGAAGGTGCTACCCCGGGGTGGGGTCACAATGATTCTTCCTCCCGAGAGTCCCTTACCCAGGTAGTCGTTGGTGTCGCCGTGCAGATAGAAAGTAATTCCTTGCACGAGGAAGGCACCGAAGCTCTGTCCTGCCGAGCCTTCAAAGTAGGCCGATATGGTGTGATCGGGCAGTCCTGCCTGTCCGTAACGACGTGCGATCTCTCCCGAAAGCATGGCGCCGGTGGTTCTGTCGGTATTTTTAATTTTCGATTTGATGCCTACAGGCTGCAGAAAGTCTATGGCCGGCAGTGCTTCGCTGATTAATCTCCGGTCCAGCACCTCTTCAATCTTGTGATGCTGTCCGCCTGCACGTCGGAGGGCAAACCTGTTTGCTTCATCGGGGTAAAAGATGATCCTCGAGAGATCGGTCTTCTCGGTCTTGGGCAGTTCGGGGTAGTGTTTCCGCATCAGCAGGTCGGCCCTTCCCACGATCTCATCCAGCGATCTGAACCCCATCTCCGCGAGCTGTTCGCGGGTGTCTTCAGCCAGAAAACGGAAATAGTTTACCAGATATTCGTAACGACCAATGAAGCGTTTGCGCAGCTCGGCATCCTGGGTGGCTACCCCCACGGGGCAGGTGTTGAGGTGACATTTGCGCATCATCACGCACCCCAGTACGATGAGGGCGCTGGTGGCAAAGCCGAACTCTTCGGCACCGAGCATGGCGGCGATCACGATGTCGCGGCCCGTTTTCAACTGGCCATCAGTTTGCAGTGTCACCTTTCCCCGCAGGTTATTCAGTACCAGTGTCTGCTGTGTCTCAGCCAGCCCAATCTCGAGCGGCAGGCCGGCATGTTTGATGGAGCTGGCCGGGCTGGCTCCCGTACCTCCTTCCGAACCGCTGATCACGATCAGATCGGCCTTTGCCTTGGCCACCCCGGCGGCGATGGTTCCTACGCCGCTTTCCGATACCAGTTTTACGCTGACGACCGCTCTCGGATTTACATTCTTGAGATCGAATATAAGCTGTGCCAGGTCTTCAATCGAATAGATGTCGTGGTGCGGGGGAGGGGAGATCAGTGAGATTCCCGGTATGGAGTGTCTTGTTTTGGCGATGATGTTGTCTACTTTATACCCGGGCAGCTGGCCACCCTCACCCGGTTTTGCTCCCTGGGCAATCTTTATCTGAAGCTCGTCGGCATTGACGAGGTACTCGGTGGTGACGCCAAACCGGCCGGAAGCCACCTGCTTGATGGCGCTCCTGCGGGAGAGCCCGTCCTCCTGCGGTTTGAACCGCTCCGGATCTTCCCCTCCTTCTCCGGTGTTGCTCCTGCCTCCGATGATGTTCATGGCAATGGCCAGTGCCTCGTGCGCTTCCTTGCTGATGGAGCCGTAAGACATGGCGCCGGTACAGAACCGCTTCATAATCATCTCCACCGGCTCTACCTCGGCGATGTCGATGGGATCTCGTCTGTAATCGAGCAGATCGCGGATAAAGGCAGGCTGCTCCTTCTCGTTGATCAGCTTCGTGTACTCTTTGAAGAGACGATAGTCTCCGGTCTTTGTGGCGATTTGCAGCCGGGAGATGCTCTCCGGATTCCACGCATGATGCTCTCCTTCTATGCGGTAGGCATAGTTTCCCGCACTCCTCAGCCGGAAAGGCTCGTTCTCCGTTTCACTAAAAGCTTCGTTGAAAGGCTGCAATACCTCCCGGGCAATATCTTCCATGTCGATTCCTTCAATCTTGGAGGAGATACCTTTGAAATAGTCGTTCAGCACAGAGGTGGAGATGCCGAGGGCCTCGAAGATGTGTGCGCCACGATAGCTGCGGAGGGTGGAGTTGCCCATCTTGGAGAGCACCTTCAGCAACCCTTTGCTGACCGATTTGATGTAGTTTTTCTTTGCAGTGTCGAAATCGAGTTGAATCTCTCCCGACTTCACCTTTTGCAACAGAATCGCGAAGACCAGATAAGGATTCACCGCGTTGGCACCGAAGCCGAAGAGGAGTGCGAAGTGCATCACCTCCCGGGGCTCGGCGCTCTCCACCACGATGTCGATCTGCATTCGTTTTCTTTTTTCCACCAGGTACAGATGTACCGCTGAAGTGGCCAGCAACGACGGGATGGGCGCATGTTTAACATCCACACCCCTGTCGCTGAGGATGATGTAGTTCTTGCCCTCATCCACGGCCCTCTCCACGGAGCGGCAGAGTTTATCTACAGCCTCTTTCAGTCCTTGTGCACCGCTTGCGGGGTCGAAGAGCATGGGAACCACCGCGGTGGAGAATCCTTTGTAACGGAGGTTCGACAGGATGTCGAACTGGGTGTTGGTGAGGATGGGGCTTTTTATCTTTACAATGCCCGAGAGCGCGGGTATCTCTTCGAGGAGGTTTTGGTGGATGGCTCCCAGATAACCGGTCAGCGACATCACCAGCTCCTCCCGGATGGGATCGATGGGCGGATTGGTCACCTGTGCAAACTGTTGCCGGAAATAGTTGAAGAGCCGTTGTGGCTTGTCGGACAAGGCAGCCAGTGTTACATCATTTCCCATGGAAGAGACGGGTTCCTTTCCTTCCATTGCCATGGGTTTAATCAGGAATTCGAGGTCCTCGTTGGAATATCCGAATGCTTTCAGCAGGTACTCATAGCCTGCCACGTCGTTATTTACATGGCGACCCGAGGAGATGTCGTCGAGATTTACACAGTTTTTATTCAGCCACTCGCGATAAGGAAAAGCATTGGCCAGTCCCTCTTTCAGCTCATTGTCGGAATATATTTTCCCGGTGAGGGTGTCCACGATGAGCATCTTTCCCGGTTTCAGCCTTCCCCGTGCTTTGATGTGTGATGCATCCGGTTCAATGGTGCCGGTTTCGGAGGCAATGATCAGGGTGTCGTCGTGGGTGATGGTGTAACGGGCGGGACGAAGTCCGTTGCGGTCGAGCATGCCGCCTGCATAACGACCGTCGCTGAAGATAAGCGTGGCCGGCCCGTCCCAAGGCTCCATCAGCATGCTGTGGTACTCGTAAAATGCTTTCAGCCCGTCGGAGATGGGGTTTTTGTCGTTGAAACTCTCGGGTACCATCATCGCCATGGCGTGAGGAAGTGTCTTGCCCGACATTACCAGAAACTCCAGCACATTGTCCACCGAGGCGCTGTCGCTCATGTGTGGCTGTACAATGGGGTAGATGGGTGACAGGTCGCCCAGGAGATCCGACTTGAGCACACTCTCGCGGCTCTGCATCCACTGGCGGTTACCCCGGATGGTGTTGATCTCACCGTTGTGGGCCAGCATGCGGAAGGGTTGTGCCAGATCCCAGGTAGGAAAAGTGTTGGTACTGAAACGGGAATGCACCATGGCTGTCCGGCTGGTAAAATTTGGGTTGGAAAGATCGGGAAAGTACTGCCGGAGCTGCATCGACGAGAGCATTCCCTTGTAAATCATCTGCCTGGCCGAGAGGCTCACGATGTAGAAACTCCGGTCATCGGCCATGGTCGTGGTGGAAAGTTCCTTTTCCACTTTTTTCCTCAACAGGTAAAGGCTTCTCTCCAGCTCATCGGACGATCCGCTACCGGCAATAAACAACTGCTTGATGACCGGCTCGTTTGAGCGGGCAATCTCTCCCAGGCAGTCGCTGTTCACCGGTACGTCACGTACATGAAGGAGCGAGAGATTTTCATCTCTGGCTTTCTCTTGAATCACCTGCAGGCAAAACTCTTGCTTTTCCTGTTCCCGGGGAAGAAACAGGAGTCCCGTACCGTACCGTCCTTCCGAGGGTACGGCAATTCCCTGTAACAGGATAAACTCATGTGGGATCTGCACCAGGATGCCGGCTCCGTCACCGGTGATGTTGTCAGCACTCTCCGCACCACGATGCACCATGTTTTCCAACACCTGCAGTCCTTTTTCCACGATGGTGTGTGATTTTTCCCCGTTCAGGGTGATGACCAGACCTACGCCACAGGCATCATGTTCGTTTTCAAATGAGTAGAGCGATTTTTGTTCCCGGTCCCGAAGGCTGCGGAAGATATTATCTTGATCCATAACGTCTCGTTTTTTTCAGTTTGAGCCAAAAAAATAGCAGATAATCATACCCGCTATTCTTTTACTATTTGTCTGATATTTTATTGATATTACACTTTAGCTGATGAATAGCAGCTCCCTGTATTTGGGCAGGGTCCACATCTGATTATCTACAATCAGTTCCAGTTTATCTACGTGATAGCGGATGACATTGAAGTAGACCTCCACCGTGTCATGGTAGGCCACCGCTTTGTCGCGGGCATCCTCCAGTTTGTTGGCCGTCTTCCGGGCATCCACCATGTCATCCACATTGGTTTTTATTGCCGATATATGATCGGCAATTTCTTCGATCAGTGCCGCATCCTCCTTCGATAATTTATCGGCTTTCTCTTTATCAAAGACCGCCCGCATCTTGTAGAGGTTGTCGAGTAGCATCGACTGGTATTCTGTGGCCACTGGAATGATGTGATTCATACACAGATCGCCCAATACGCGCGCTTCGATCTGAATTTTCTTGGTGTAGGTTTCCCATTTTACTTCATTGCGGGCATGAAGCTCCTTTTCGTTTAATACACCAATACTTTCAAACATCTTCACCGATTGATCCGATGTGTAGGCATCGTAGATGAGGGGGACACTGGTCTCGCAGTCGAGCCCCCGTTTCCTGGCTTCTTCCTTCCATTCATCGCTGTAACCGTTTCCTTCAAAGCGGATCGGTTTCGATGCTTTGATATAAAGACGAAGGGTGTCGAAGATGGCCTGCTCCTTTTTCATTCCCTTTTTCATTTTCGTGTCGATCTCCTTTTTGAAATCGATCAGCTGCGCGGCAACCGCGGCATTCAATGCGGTCATGGCCGATGAGCAGTTGGCCGATGAGCCCACCGCCCTGAATTCAAAACGGTTTCCGGTGAAAGCGAATGGCGAAGTGCGGTTTCTGTCTGTGTTGTCGATCAGTACTTCGGGAATGTGCGCCACGCCCAGTTTCATCTTTTTCAACTCATCCACCGTNNGAGATGATGGCCGGTGGGGCTTCGTTGGCTCCCAATCTGTGGGCGTTGTTGGCCGACATGATGGAGGCTTTCAATAGCGCATTGTGTTTATAGACGGCCACGAGCGTGTTTACGAGAAATGTGACAAATAACAGGTTTTCGTTTGCGGTCTTGCCGGGTGTAAAAAGGCCGATCCCGGTATCGGTACAGAGCGACCAGTTGTTGTGTTTGCCCGAACCGTTCACGCCGGCAAAGGGTTTTTCATGCAACAGCAACTTGAAATGATGCTTTATGGCAATCTTGTGCATCAGCGACATGATCAGCAGGTTCTGGTCGAC
>DFYK01000045.1:9272-9774 GCA_002383605.1 Proteiniphilum sp. UBA4084
TCGAGCTGCTGATTTTTAGCGCTTTCATGTCCCATCAGGGTGCGGTCGGTCAGACTCAGGTCCGGCCGTGCGGCAAACAGTGCCTGGTCTACCAGAAAATACTCCTGCTCCCATCCCAGGAAAGAATATACCTTTTTTACATCCGGATACAACAGTTTACACACCTCTACGGAGGCTTTGTCCACAGCCGACAGCGATTTCAACAGCGGCGTCTTGTAGTCCAGGGCTTCTCCGGTATAGGAGATGAAGACGGTGGGAATACAGAGCGTATCGTCAATAATGAAGGCGGGTGAAGAGGGATCCCATGCTGTATATCCACGGGCTTCGAAAGTATTGCGAATGCCACCGCTTGGGAAGCTTGAGGCATCGGGCTCCTGCTGGGCAAGCAACTTGCCGGAGAAACGTTCGATGATGCCTCCGTCGAGACCGTTCACGTAATCAATGAAGGAGTCATGCTTTTCCGCAGTTCCCTCCGTGAGGGGCTGAAACCAGTGTGTGTAAT
>DFYK01000045.1:9893-10076 GCA_002383605.1 Proteiniphilum sp. UBA4084
CTACAGCTTGAAATCGTAATGTTGACATATTACACGTTTTTTTTATTGTGGAGGTTTCTGATAACCATTTTGGACGAAATAGGGAAAAACTCCGGTGCAAATATAAGCACAATGTTTTAATATAAAAAGAAAAACAAGAAAAATGTTACTTTAATCCTATAAAATTAACATTATGTTCGAAAA
>DFYK01000009.1 GCA_002383605.1 Proteiniphilum sp. UBA4084
ATGGAACCTATACCGTGAGATTTGGGGTACAGACCCGGGGGGGAGTAGTGTACGGCGAACCCGCCACATTTATTATCCAGGATTTTTATGCCGGTTTTGTGACCAATGAGCTCTGGACTTTGTTGACCGGTGGTGTGGGTGCCTCCAAAATGTGGATCCCCGACAATGGCAAATATGGTCTGGCTCCCGGAGAGCTCTCTTACGCCGATCCGGGCGGAACCGTGGAATGGAACAACTGGTCCCCCAACTGGGAACCGGCTGCCGGATTTACGATGGCAGCAGGCGATAATCCCATCTGGGAAAGCAGCATGACCTTCGACCTGATCAATGGTGCCAATGTATCGATTGACGATCGTTCCTCCGGTGGTGTAGGCCAAAAGAAGGGTTCTTTTATGCTGAATACCGATGCACATACCATCACTTTTACCGATGCAGACCTGCTTCACACTTCCGGATGGAGCCATATGACAAGCAACTGGAAAAAGGATCTGAAGATCCTCACGTTGACGGAAAACCAGTTGAGAATCGGTATCCTGCGTCAAAAAGACACCTCCGGCGAGGACCCCTGGTGGATCATCTGGAACTATGTGAACAAGGAATATGCCGACAATTACGAAGCACCGGCACAAGAGATTTTCCCGACATTACCCGACGACTGGAGGGACTATGTGGAACCCAAGACCAACCTGGTGACTACCTATAAGCTTTCCGACGACAAGCCTTTCGACTGGTGTAATCTCGACGGCTCTCAGAAGGGAATTGCAAACATCGCTGCCCGCAGCGGTGTGGAAGAAGTGACGCTTGTACTCAATAGCGGTACGAGTGATTACACCCTTATCGATATAGCCGGCGTGGAATACAAAGGGAAATATACCCTGAACAATGAGGGTATCTATACTTTTAGCAATGCACTTCCCGAGATCCAGCTTTCCGCAGATGGAAGAGCGATCTTCAAGAGCAATCCCGACCGGACACTGCGTATCATGTCGTATGAGACCAGTGATTTTACTGGCGGACTCACCGACCTTTGGCTGGCGAGCAAGGAACTCGATGACCAGGGGAATCTCTACCAGTACATGGGATATCATTTTGTAGCACAAACTGCCGGTGCAGTGAAGTCCTACAAGGCAACCATGCACTTCTTTGATCTCGGTTGGATCTTCACCGTATCGGAGCCACTCTTTATTTCCGGTGATGGTGAATTTACCTTTGTCATCACAGGAGCAAGCGATGCTCCTCAAGGCTTGTATCTCGATATCCAGAAAATATTGAAAGAGAATCCCAACATGGATGTCGCCATCAAGGATATCAAGGTAGATGGAGCCTCCATTTCATTTGATGATACAGTAATAGACCGCGGTATTGGCGATGATGATACTACCGCCCGGCGTTATATCCTCAACCCTTGGGGTGCTACTGCTGGCGATGCACCCAAGTATGTGTTCAGTTCAACCATCGCAGTGACGGTTGCAGTCAAGATGGATAATGGCACTCCTTTCATTGTGGAATAAGTGACAGCATTGCTGGATAAACGATAATAAAAAAAATAATTGTATGAATTTAAAATATATATCAGCCATTCTCTTACTGGCAGCCGGTCTGTTTGCTACTTCGTGTGATGTGGAGGAGGATTATCCCATCAGAACCGGAGAGATTATTTCCGAGATTACCACAGGAGCTGCCAGTGTGACCGCGATTGCCGCGGAAGTGACAGGTACCGTGAAAGACCTTACACTGGTTTCGTCCGGTTCCTACGAAGTGGGTGCCTACTACGGGACCGCCGCCGACCCTACCACTGCAGGCAGCAAGCGAAGCGGCAGTGTGGATGAAAATGGAAATGTGGTCACCGCGATTACCGGACTTACTACCGGCACAACCTATTATTATGCTACCTATGTAACCCTGCAGGATAAAGTAACCAAATTCGGCGATGTCAAATCGTTTGTGGCAACCGCAGCGAAAGTTACGACAAAAGAGGCAGCTGAGATCACAAGCAGCAAGGCGATCTTCACGGCCGATATTACCGGCACCGAAGGCCTCGATCCATTTGAAACAGGTATAAAGATTTCTCTCTCTGCCGACGATGTCACCTCCGGTATCACCCGCGAACTGGGTGAAGTAAACGGTCTGTTACCGGGAACCACCTATCATTATGCGGCATTTGCCCGGATTGGCGACGGCTATGTGTATGGTGAAACCAAAACGGTGACAACGCTCACACAACAGGTGGAGTATGTGGATCTGGGGCTGAGCATGATGTGGGCCCAAACCAACATCGGGGCAGACAGTGAGTCGGAGGCTGGTACGCTGTTTGGTTATGGTGACCAGACTGCCATGATGACCTCTGCCAAGCTGGAAGATTACACTGCTTCCGATATAGCAGGAACCGTGGATGATCTCATTTATAACCTGGATCTGGATGGAGATTCTCCCATGAAGAGCCAGATGCCCACCCATGCCCAGATAGCGGAACTGGTGAAGAACACCACGCAACAGTGGACCACCATTGCAGGTGTGCAGGGTATGCGATTTACAGCAAAAAACGGAAACAGCATTTTCCTTCCTGTAACCGGTTATCGGAACGGTGAAACAATGGTCGCCGACGTTACCGGTTATTACTGGAGCGGCAGTGTAAGTTCTGTCCATGGCGACTACGCCAATACGTTGACATTTAATGGCTCATCCGCAAAAACCGGTTTTTCCAAACGCAGTCTGGGCCTTGCCGTTCGCTCGGTGCGTGCCTATGCGGAGGTGAATCCCGAATCGGGCAAGCTGGTCTTTGGCGATATTGAAGGCAATGGTCGGTTACGGATCGAGATTTATAACGAATTTGGCGCTACAGCAAGCAATCCGCCCATCGATCCTTCATCCATCAAGTTTGCCAAGAACATGGTTGTTTCATTTAGCCTCACCGGTATTACCGGTAATCTGAAGAGCAACGCAGCAGGTTCCTATGTGGCAGGTCTCGAGTACTCCGACCCAAGCTGGGGGGTGAACTATTGGTCCAACCTCTCCATGGGTAAATATGAAGCCATGGTCACCGGTGACGGCACCTATACCGTGTGGATGGAAGTCGCATCGAAGGCCAATGGCGCCATCGTGTTCTGTGTGGATATCGCCGGTCTGGGGGCCGACATCGACGACTGGTCGAAGGTAGGAGTGAATGTAAACACCATCAAACTTGATGCCGATGTGGAACAGGCCGTGAATCAATCCATTGTAAACTTCAACAACAAAGATGGAAACGGAGTGGATGGTCGCATTGAGATTTACAACGAGTACAGCAGCTCCGGTGCTGCAGCTCCTGGCGCCTATAACAGCAGCATGAAGTTCAATGGCATGATGCTGGTCGACTTTACCCTCAGTGGTGTGAACGGAAACCTGGTGGAGGGTGCATCGGCAAGTTATCGGACCGAGCTGAGCTATGCCGATCAAAGCTGGGATCCCAGTTACTGGGGTGGGGCCAGCTATGGTGGTGCCACCGTTACAGGTGACGGTACCTATCAGGTTTACACTTATCTGAAAGGTAACAGCGAAGGTGCTGTGGTCTGGACCATTGAGTTGTACAACCTCTGGGTGCAGCTGGCAGATCCATCCAAAGTAAATGTAACCATCAATAAGGTGATTACCCCTGGAAAGTATTGACTTTATAAACAGTGACAATTCAGTATAATCGTATGAAGAAATTCCCAGAAAAAATGAATATTCCTTTGCTGCTTGTACTTTTTGTTTGCATGATAGCCTGCTCCGGTGAAGATGAGCCGGTCACACCGGAAATCATACCGGCCCGGTCGGAAATGATTTTTTCAAAAACAGGTGGAAGCGAGATACTGTCTGTCAAATCAAATGTTACACTGGAAGTGAGAAGCAATGAGGAAAGCTGGTGCCGGGTGGCGCCAGCTCCCTCTTCTTCCGATGCCGTATATCGCTATACGGTGACGGCAGATGCCAATCCAAATACCAATGACCGTTCGACTACGATAACAGTAAAAGGAGGCAACATTATCCAAACTGTAAGCGTGGTTCAAACCGCTACTGATGGATTGAGTATCACGCCAACTACATTCAATGATGTGACCGGAGAGGGCGCCCAAATTGAAATCACGTTGACGGCAAATGGTACGGTTACCGTTACCTGCAACGATAGCTGGATTACCGAAGTACCCACTCGTGCTGCTATGACGGAACAAACCTTGATCTTCAACGTGGCTGCCAACTATGGCGATCCTCGCACGGGAAGTATCACCTTCACGTTGGGCGATCTTACGGAAACTGTAACTGTGAATCAGTTGGCATTTGATTTTACAGGCATTGGCATGGAGAGCGACGCCCTGGTACTGGCGGCCAAAATGTACGCGGGTTGGAATATAGGGAACACACTCGAAGCAATTGGGGGAGAAACAGCCTGGGGAAATCCCAAGATCACGGCAGACTATGTGGTAAAAATCAAACAGCTCGGTTTTAATGCCATCCGTATTCCTTGCTCGTGGAATCAGTATATTGAAAATGCGGAAACCTATCAAATCAGGGAAAGTTGGTTAGATCGTGTCAATGAGGTTGTGGGTTATTGTGTAGCCAACGACATGTATGCCATCGTCAACATCCATTGGGATGGAGGTTGGCTGGAAAATAACTGTACACCCGACAAGCAGGAGGAGAACAACCGGAAGCAACACGCTTTGTGGACGCAGATCGCCAACAGGTTGAACCACTACGACGAGCATCTGCTTTTTGCCGGCACCAACGAGCCCAACGTGGACACCGCCCAGAAGATGGTTGTGCTGAAAAGCTACCTGCAGACCTTCATCGATGCGGTGCGTGCCACAGGTGGAAACAACGCTGTCCGCAACCTGATTGTGCAAGGACCCAATACCGATATCGACATGACCCACAACCTGTTTGGCGGTATGCCGACCGATGTGGTGCCCAATCGCTTGATGGCCGAGGTGCATTACTACAATCCCTGGACATTCTGCGGGTTGGAACAGGATGAAACCTGGGGCAGGAAGGCTTACTACTGGGGCGTTTTTATGGTAAGCGGCTCCGATAGGAATGCTCTCTCGGGTGATGAGACCGAGATGAAGTCCTTGTTCGGCAAGATGAAGACAAAGTTCGTGGACAAAGGCATCCCGGTGATCCTGGGTGAATATGGTGCCATCACCATTCGCACCGGCCTGGATGTAAATCAGGAAGCACACGACAAGTCGCGCAACCTCTACGACGAAACGGTAACCCGTGAAGCCAAGAATCACGGATTGGTGCCTTTCTATTGGGAGACGGGCAAGGTGGTGAATCGCAATACGGGTGAAATAAAGGACCATTATGCCATAGCCGGCATCCTGAAAGGAGCAGAAACTGGAAAATATCCCTTTTAAAGACCGGATAGAAGATGCTTCAACAAAATAAATATGTATGCTTATGCGGAAATTCAATTTGGTTCAAACGGCTATTTGTATGGTTGCCATTTTATGCATGGCGACCACCTTACAGGCTCAAAGCGGCTATAAAAATCCGATCATCAGGGGATTTAATCCCGATCCGAGTGTGTGCCGGGTGAACGACGACTTTTACCTGGTGACTTCTTCTTTCGAATATTTTCCCGGATTACCCATTTACCACAGCAAAGATCTCGTCAACTGGCAACAAATAGGTCACTGTCTGACCCGTGATTCCCAACTTCCGTTGCAGAAAGCACCTGCCTCAGCAGGCTTGTACGCGCCATCGCTGCGTTATCATGATGGGTTGTTCTATGTGATCTGCACCAATGTGTCGGGTGGCGGAAATTTCTTCTGTACCGCCACAGATCCTGCCGGTCCGTGGAGTGACCCCATATGGGTAGCTATCAACAGCATCGATCCCGATATCTTTTGGGACGACGGCAGAACCTATTTTGTGACGCAGGGAAATGAAGGCATCCGGGTGACCGAAATCGACATAAAGACAGGGAAAACAGTGGCGCCCGAACGCCTTGTCTGGGGAGGTATCGGTGGACGCTTCCCGGAGGCTCCCCACATTTACAAAAAAGATGGCTATTATTATCTGATGCTGGGAGAAGGAGGTACCGAATACATGCACAGCGTGACCATCGGGCGGAGCAAAGATCTCTTCGGTCCCTATGAATCCTGTCCGCTTAATCCGATCCTTACCCACGCCAATCGGCGGGGACAGGCCAACCGGATCCAGGGTGTGGGACACGGAGACATGGTGCAGACGCAGGATGGTTCCTGGTGGATGGTGTTTCTTGGCTTTCGGGTCACACACCAATGGGCTTATTATCATGTGCTCGGACGGGAGACTTTCCTGGCGCCGGTGGACTGGCCAAACGGTGGATGGCCCCAGGTGAATGGAAATGGTACCGTCTCACTGGAGATGCATGTACCCACACTGCCCCTTCAGCCGTTTGAAAAAACTCCCGTTAGAACCGATTTCAATGATGAAAAACTGAACTTCGACTGGCAATATCTACGCAATCCCATCAGAGAACATTATTCCCTGACTGAAAAGAAAGGATATTTGCGAATCACCGCATCTCCTCATACCCTGAACGATGCTGACGCTGTGTCCATGGTATGCAGAAGACAGACTGAGCATGATTTTATGGCTGCAACCGAGCTGGAATTCAATTCATCGAAAGAGAACGAAGAGGCCGGGATGACCTTGATACAAAACAATGCCCATCATTACGACCTGCTATTCAGAAAATCAGGCAACAAAAGGATGGTGCAGTTGCGTGTTTGCGTGGGATCGCTCTCATTTATCGCGGCCGAGAAATTAGTGAACGCGAACAGGATATTGCTCAAAATTACAGGCACCCCCGATCAATATACATTTATCTGTGCCGATCCACAAAAAAAGGAAGAGTTGGTATTGGGTAAACAGGATACACGCTACCTGAGCACCGAAGTGGCCGGCGGATTTACCGGTGTCATGATCGGGTTGTATGCTTCATCCAATGGTAAACCGAGTAGTGCCAAAGCTTATTTCGACTGGTTTGATTATCAGGCGAAAGAATAAGGCCACAGCTAAAAGCGAAATAGATCCAGCTTTCCATAAAAAAGGATGCATCCGATAGGATGCATCCTTTTGCATATTATATATCCGAAGTTTACTTTTTTTCGTTTGCTTTTGGCATCATGACAATTGTTTTCCTGTTGCCCTGATTCATCAGATTTGCGGCAAAATCCCTGATCTCACCGGGAGTGACTGCGTTCACTGTCTCAATGTAGTTGGTATAGGTATCCTCCCCATAGAAATAGCGGGTATTGAGCACATTCAGCCAGTAGCTGTTTTCTTTCAGGTTTTCGTTGTAGCTCTTGTTCAAATACTCCTTCACCTTCGAAAAGTCAGCTTCACGTGGGCCGTTAGTCGCTATATCTTTCAACACGGTATGAATGATTTCGTTGAGGTGTGCCATCTTTTCAGGATCGGTATCGAACATGATCTGCAGGATGGTCTGCCCTTCCGGGTAGCGTGAAATATTTCCGGCTGAGGAGACCCCATAGGTGCCACCCTCTTCCTCACGCACTTTTTCGGTGTAAACGATGTCCAGGATCTGATCGAACATGCTCATCAGAATCTGATTCTTCATGTTGCGTTCCACTGTGCCGGAATATGTATTGAACACGGAAGCTTTGGGATTTTGCATTTCACGCTGGAATATATTTTCCTTCTTCCCTGCTTTAAAATCCATCGGAACCCGGATGAATTCACCTTTTACGGCCTGTCCCGGCAGCGATGCCAGATATTGTTCCACCACCGGACGTACCTTCTCCTCGTCGATGTTGCCGACAAAGGTAAACACAAAACTTCCCGGATTGCTAAATTGCTGTTTGTACATCTCCATGATTCGGTCGTAATCGAGCTGCTTTAAGTCGGCCAACTTGATTCTTGCGGTCAGCGGGTTGTCACCATACAACGCAGCTGTTATTGAATCACTGAAAGCTACCATCGGTTCGGCTTCCTGATTTTTGAGCTGCGTCTCCATGCGCTGCAGGTAAGATTGAAATGCATCGGCATCTTTGCGTGGGGCCGTGAAATAGAGATAAACCAACTGCAGCATGGTTTCAAAATCCTTGATCGATGAGGAGCCATTGAAATCCTGCGTGGTAAGGCTGATACCCGGACGAGCCGAAGCTTTTTTGCCGGCAAGCACCTTGGGCAGGTCGGTGGCACTGAAATTACCTACGCCACCCACTCCCATCACGGCATTCATCAGCTTGCTGTTGATGGGATCCTGCACGGCATATTGTGAATATCCGCCCACACTTGTGCCCGTCATTCTGATCTCATCATCCTTGAAATCGGTATTCTTCAGAATCACCTTCATGCCGTTTTGTAGTGTCCAGACCGTTGCATTCAGAACCTCATCTTTTTCCTCTTTGGTGATCTTGCCCGGCACAGGCGGTGTGACTACGAGCGGTTCATTGATTACCTGTTCCGCGTAAGGTTCAACGGTCTCAGCTTTTACAGCAGCCAGCACTGCCAACAACTCCTCTTCGGCAGGATAAGCAAGCCCTTCTTTTTGGGGACCGGTTACGGAGATCACGATATTTTCATCGCCGATGAGCTGTTTGATGGTTTGGTTGATGGCTTCCACCGGTATATTGGGTGTGACCGCCTGCATGAACTGATACTCAAATTCAATACCCGGAAATGGTTCTCCGTCTGTGAAAGCACGTACATATTCCTGTGAATAAGAGGAATTCCTTTGTTTGTCGCGGTTATTGTATGCATCCTCATAGCTTTTCATGATATTCGTACGGGCAATTTCATACTCTGATGGAGTGAAACCATACTGTTTCACCCGTTCCGTCTCACGAACCATGGCAGCCAGAGCCTCCTTGATCTTATCTTCCGCACTTCCCGCAACCACTGTCCAGGCATCTTTGGTTCTGGCTACGAAGTAGTCACTGTCATAAGCATACGCAGAGGTGAATGGTGCATCGGGCTTTTGTATAATTTCGGCAAAACGCTGGTTCAACATGGAGGCAGCCGCACTCATTATGTATTGTGTCAGGTAACCGGCTTGTGTATTCTTCATTTCGTCCGGAATCGGGTCATGCTTGTAAAACATCATGATGCTGGTATTCCGTGCTTCCACGTCGGTAGCCAGCGCTACAATGGGTTCCTTGTTGTCGGGAACAGGAAAATATTCACGTTTGGCCCTGTCTGCATCAAGCGGGATGGGAGAGAATAACGCTTTTATCTTCTGTTCCATCTCATCTACATTTACGTCACCCACCACAATGATGCCCTGCAGGTCGGGACGATACCATTTGTGGTAATAGGCCCGGATCTCCTCCGGTTTAAAGTTGTTGATCACGTCGATGCTGCCGATGGGCATCCGTTTGGCATACTTGCTGTCGGGGTACATTTTTGGAAGCAGCTGATCCCAGAGGCGTTGTTGTGCCCCGCCGCGGGTACGCCATTCTTCACGGATCACACCCCTTTCATTTTCAAGCTCGTCATCTTCCAGTGCGATGGCATTCGACCAGTCATGCAGTACCAGCAGGGCTGAATCCATCAGGTTCTGGTTGGTGGTGGGAATGTTGGTCATAAAATAGACCGTTTCATCGAAGGATGTGTAGGCATTGATGTTTGTGCCGAACTTAATGCCGTTGTCCTGTAGATAGTTAAGCATGTTCTTGCCGGGAAAGTTCTTTGTCCCGTTAAAAGCCATGTGCTCCAGGAAGTGAGCCAGACCGGCCTGGTTGTCCTCTTCCTGCATTGATCCAACCTTCTGGGCGATATAAAAATCGGCCCTGTTCTCGGGTAATCCGTTGTGACGGATGTAATAGGTCAATCCGTTCTCCAGTTTGCCGGTCCTTACATTCGGATCGACCGGCAGCGGCGGATTTTGTTGTGCCATGGTAACAAAACTTGTTATCAGAAGCAGTAGGGTGAAAATTTTTCTCATAACATTTTTTTTAATAATAGATTCATATTGAGAGTGTATACGCACACATGTGAGGTTATTAAAATGAAAAACCATTTTTGACAGGTAATCTAAATGCGATCCAGTACGATCCGGATCAATTCCTCCGTGGAACCATGGTAGTTGGCATTCGATTCCAAAGCAACACGGTTGGCGATGATGGCACATACCGTCATGGCTTTGTGACCCATCATCTTTCCCAATCCGGCGATGGCAGAACTCTCCATCTCGTAGTTCGTGATGGCATAATTTCCAAACCGGAAAGCTTCAATTTTCGCATTCAAATCGGGATCGGCCAGCGGCAATCGTACGTGTCGGCCTTGAGGGCCGTAAAACCCGATGGCCGAGATGGTAACGCCACGGATCATATCATAGCCGATGCGGTCGACAAGCTCTTCGTCGGCACTCACCACATAGGGAGAACAATGAAAAGGAGACCAGTTTACCTGTTTCTGAAAGGCTTCTTCGAATGCCTCTTCCCGGACGCTGCCGGAGTTGGCATAATAGTGGATTAATCCGTCAAAACCAATCGATTTTTCCGACACCACATAGGAACCCACCGGGCAGTGGGGCTGCATACCCCCTGAGGTACCCACGCGCACCATGGTGAGCTGTCGGAATTCATCCTTTACCATGCGTGTCTTGAAATCAATGTTTGCCAATGCATCGAGTTCGGTCAGCACAATGTCGATATTATCGGTGCCGATGCCATGAGAGAGGGCGGTAATGCGTTTTCCTTTGTAGATGCCGGTGACCGTATGAAACTCACGGCTTTGCACGTCGCACGCTATCTCATCGAAGAATGATGCTGTCATCGTCACCCTATCGGGATCACCCATCATCACAATCTTGTCGGAGAGTTGCTCGGGTTTGATATGGAGATGAAAAGCACTGCCATCGGAATTGATGATCAGCTCCGACTCGGGTATAATTCTCATAATCAGTTCAATTTGTAAAAAGAGGTTTCGAAATTATTTTTTATTTCCGCCGCCATCCTGTGGCTTGGCGATGGAGTCGCGCATATCGGTATCGGCTTTGATGTTTTCCATCCTGTAGTAATCCATGATACCCAGGTTACCGTTACGGAATGCTTCAGCCATGGCAATGGGTACTTCGGCTTCTGCTTCTATCACCTTGGCGCGCGCTTCCTGAGCCTTGGCTTTCATCTCCTGCTCCAGGGCAATGGCCATGGCACGACGTTCTTCGGCACGTGCCTGGGCAATGTTCTTGTCGGCCTGTGCCTGATCCATCTGCAACACGGCGCCAATATTTTTGCCTATATCAATGTCGGCGATATCAATGGAGAGTATCTCAAAGGCTGTGCCGGCATCCAACCCTTTCTTCAGGACGAGCTTGGAGATGGAGTCGGGATTCTCGAGTACCGATTTATGGGATACTGCCGAACCGATGGAGGAGACGATACCTTCCCCCACACGGGCCAGGATGGTTTCTTCACCGGCACCACCCACCAACTGCTTGATGTTGGTGCGTACCGTCACACGGGCTTTGGCGATGAGCTGAATACCATCGATGGCTACTGCAGAAACAGGTGGCGTGTCAATTACTTTTGGATTGACAGACATGCGCACTGCTTCGAGCACATCACGACCGGCCAGGTCAATGGCCGTAGCCATTTGAAATGTAAGATCAATATTGGCTTTTGATGCCGATACCAGCGCATGAACCACTTTCTCCACGTGTCCACCAGCCAGATAGTGTGCTTCCAGATTGTCACGGGAAACCTCCCTCAAACCAGCCTTGTGGGCTTCAATCATGGCATAGACAATGGTATGTGGCGGCACACGGCGCAAACGCATCAGGAACAGTTGCACCAGGGAAATGCGTACTCCGGCGGACAATGCGTTTATCCACAGGAAAAAAGGAACATAATGAAAGAAAATCAATAAGAAAATGACAATCACCGCAACGGTAATAATCAGTGGAAAAGATAAATCCATAATGATTTGTTTTTGGAGTTGATTTGAGTACTAATTATTTCTGTTATCTACATTTATTTTTCTTCTAACCAGGACATTGTATGTCTCAACTTTCACAATTTCAATTTCGGTATCCTCGTCAATAAATTCACCATCCACCGATTTACCTTCCGCAACAATTCCGTTCACCATCACCTTTCCGATGGGATTTAACCGGGAAACTGCGATGCCGGTAGTTCCGACAGCCATTTTTTGCAGATTGGTATTGTCTACGGTGCTTTCAATATTGGTATTGAGTGATATCTTTCGTAGCGATTTCGATCGCAGCAGCCATACAAAGACACCTCCGAGAGTTGCACCTGAGGCTATTAAGGAAACATTTCCTGCAGTACTTCCCAGGAAAAGATAGGCATAAGCGATGCCGCCGATCAGAAATATGGCCCCGGCAATACCCGCGATGCTGATACCCGGGAGCAAAAAGATCTCAATGAGCATAAATAACACGCCCAGTACAAGAAGTGCAATAACAATGATCAGGTCGAGTGTCATATCCGGTCAGTTTAGTGAATAATGGGCACGTGATTCTTCGTTCCTCGCCTCTCGCTTCAACCTTTCAATATCGCGGGCGAGGGTGTAAATCTCTTTTTCCATGCTGAGGATGGAGGAACGGATGGTTTCGCTCTTATTTCCGTTCGCATATTGTTCCCTTTTTTCAGATAAGTCATCACGGAGCTTCTGCCATTGTTTTTCCAGGCCCAATGCCTGCGAAAAGATTGAACGGGCATTGTTATTTCTGAAATCAGAAAAGGTGTGGTAAGTGACATCGTCGTTGATCACAAAATCGAAGTCACCCGCTGCCTCCTGCAAAGAGATGGTCTTTTGTCTCGCTTTCTCCCGGAGTGGATTGTAATCGATGCCCTTTTTCCACGTGTCGGCAATGGAGGAGATTCTTGCTCTGTTGCTCATGAGGATAAGATTATCATCCTCAAGCAATGTCACCACCGTATTGGGGATAAATGTATAAACGCATACGGAATCTACATGCTGAAAACGGTCCGATGCAAACCAGCCAATACCTTTCTCCTCATCAATCACCATCAGGTAGTCGTTGAAAGGTGAATTAAACGGCATATTCAATTGATTCGGCGTGAGGTAACTGTCGGTAGAGAGATTATAGCGGGTTACATAGAGATCGTATCCTCCCAGTGAAGCATGACCCGTAGAGGCAAAGTAGAGGGTTAGCCCGTCACTTAATACATAGGGAAATGCCTGGTCGCCCGGGTCGTTGATCGTCTCGGGCAGTTTCCGCTCGTTGCCGAACCGGTCAATCAGTTTGTCCATGGTGAAAAGGTCCTGTCCCGTGGCGTTGCTCTCTCTCGAGTAATACATTTTATCCCCAAGTTCGTTGATATGAAGGGTTTCATTACCGGCCGGTGTTCCTGTAAAAAATTCATTTATTGGTTGCAGCGTGCCGGAAGAGCGGCTCAGGTAGTAGGCCTGGAGAAAATCTCTTTTCGGGAGCACCAGGCTGTCGATGATTACCACCTCCTCGGTGCGAAGGACTCTCTTCTGCAGTTGGGCCGTCTCTTCCCTGAAAAGGTCGAGTTTAGCCAATGCTTCCTTGTTGCGTCGCTGCGCTTTCTGGTATTTTTCATATGCTTTCTCTGTATCATCAAAGCGGTAGAGTTTGCTGAAGAGTTCTCCCAGGTAGAGTGTTGCTTCCGGAATTTTCTTTTCCTCGGCAAAGGTGAGATATTGCTCTGCTTCAACAATCCTTCCTGTTTTGAGCAGGCTTACACCAAGCCACTGGTTCAACGCGGGATTGGTTGAATCGTCTGCATACGCCTTCCGGAAAAGTGGTAGTGCATCGGCATATCGACCCTCCAGATACCAGCTTCTGGCATCGTCAAGTGTTTGCCCCTGAAGGGCAAAGAGCGTGGTGCTGAGCAGTAGCGTGAAAATGATTTGTTTATTATTCATCACTCATCTATTCTGATTTCAAAGATAAGAAAAATAAAGAGATACAACTGTCATATCACCTTAATTTCCTTCTGCATTGAAAGTAACAGGAGGATTCAGTTCCGGATCATTGATCCATGTCAGGATATCTCCGGGTTGGCAGTTTAGCACTTTGCAGATTGCTTCCAGCGTGCTGAATCGGATGGCCTTGGCCTTGCCGGTCTTCAAAATGGAAAGGTTCGCCGGGGTAATACCCACCCGCTCGGAGAGCTCGTTCAGAGAGATTTTATTCTTTGCCATTTCCACATCCAGGTTCACGATGATTGCCATAATATTCCCTTCTCAATCAGCGAATTCTTGTAGTAATAATCGGTCACATCCAACGATATTCCTGTTCTCCATATTATCGTTGAAAAATGATTATGGCACAAATATAAAATAATATTCTTATATAACAATAAATATTTATTGAAAAACGATAAATAATATCTTTAAAACAATATTGTCCCGTTTTTTGTCTTTTAAAAAGTTCTTCAGAAGGGTCTCTCCAATATTTTCATACTTTTTGTATCTTTGCATTCTCAAAAAATATTTCCCTCATAATTCAATCCTATGCACGAAAAAATTATCATTCTCGATTTTGGTTCGCAAACCACACAGCTTATTGGCAGGCGAGTGAGAGATTTGAACACTTACTGCGAAATTGTGCCTTACAATAAATTTCCTTTTGGTGATGAATCGGTGAAAGGAGTGATTCTTTCCGGAAGCCCCTTTTCGGTGAACGATGATCATGCATTTAGGGCCGATTTAAACGATATACGTGGTAAATATCCTGTCCTGGGCATTTGTTATGGTGCCCAGTTGATGGCGCGCACCTCCGGTGGTGAGGTGGATAAGGCCGATTCTCGTGAATATGGCCGTGCCCATCTGAGTGTGAAGGAGAGTCGCGATCCTCTCCTGGGCGACCTGCCCACCAACAGTCAGGTATGGATGTCGCATGGCGATACAATTGTAAAAGTACCCGACCATTTCAGGGTGATCGCCTCCACCGAGGATGTGGCACTGGCAGCATACAAGATTGACGGTGAAGAAACATGGGGAGTGCAATTTCATCCCGAGGTGTTTCATACCGAACAGGGTACGAGAATTTTGGATAATTTTTTGACCATCAGTGGTGTGAAGAAGGACTGGACGCCGGCATCCTTTATTACCACTACCGTGGAGGAGCTGAAGGAGCAGTTGGGCAACGATAAGGTGATCCTGGCATTGTCGGGCGGCGTTGATTCTTCCGTAACAGCCGTATTGCTCAACAAAGCCATTGGTAAAAATCTCACCTGCATATTTGTGGATCACGGATTATTGCGAAAAAATGAATTCGAAACAGTGCTCGACAATTATGCTCATCTGGGATTGAATGTGATCGGCGTGAATGCAAAGCAACATTTCTACGGAGAGCTGGAGGGAGTGACCGACCCGGAACAAAAGCGCAAGATCATCGGAAAAGGATTTATCGATATATTTGAACGCGAAGCATACAAGTTGCAGGATATCAAATGGCTGGCACAGGGAACCATCTATCCCGATATCATCGAATCACTCTCCATTACGGGCGTAACCATCAAAAGCCACCACAATGTGGGAGGATTGCCCGAGAAAATGAACCTGAAACTGTGTGAACCACTGAGATTGCTGTTCAAGGACGAAGTGAGAAAAATAGGACTGGAACTGGGTATGCAGGAAAATCTCATTCACCGTCATCCTTTTCCCGGCCCAGGTCTTGGTATCCGCATCCTGGGCAGCATCACCCCCGAGAAGGTGCGCATCGCACAGGAAGCGGACGATATATTTATCTCGAATCTGCGCACTGCAGGTCTTTATGACAAAGTCTGGCAGGCGGGAGCAATTCTTCTGCCGGTACAATCGGTGGGTGTGATGGGGGATGAGCGTAGCTACGAAAACACCATTGCGCTGAGAGCGGTAACCTCTACGGACGCCATGACGGCTGATTGGGCTCATTTGCCATACGAATTTCTGGCAAAGGTATCAAATGAGATCATCAACAAAGTGAAGGGGGTCAATCGCGTGGTGTACGACATTTCATCGAAACCACCCGCTACGATTGAGTGGGAATAGCTGCCGGTTGCTTCAGCTCGGGATAGGCGATGCGCGAATGATACATTGTCTTCAGCTTGTCCACAAACACATCCTTCACCGACTGAATATCCCGGAAGGTGAGGGGTGTCAGCTTGAAGTAACCTTCACTCAACTGTGCATCAATAATCTTGTCCACCAGGTTGCGCAAAGCAACATCGTTATACTCGGGAAGGCTCCGTGACGAGGCCTCCACGGCGTCGGCCATCATCATGATGGCCGTTTCTTTTGAAAAAGGATTTGGTCCCGGATAAAGGAAGTCGGCTTCATTGGCTTCCTTGTCGGGATTCGCATTTTTCCAGGAGATGTAAAAATATTTGGGAACACTGGTCCCGTGATGTGTTTCAATGAAATCTATGATCTGCTTTGGGACATTGTGCTTCTGGGCAATCTTCACGCCATCTTTCACGTGGCTGATGATGATGCGTGCACTTTCTTCGAAAGGAAGACCTGCATGCGGATTCATGCCGGGTGTTTGATTTTCTGTGAAAAATGCCGGATTCACCATTTTCCCCACATCATGATAAAGCGCTCCTGTTCTGATTAACGAAGCATTGGCCCCGATTTTTGTGGCCGCCGCCATCCCCAGGTTAGACACCTGCAGCGAGTGCTGAAAGGTGCCGGGCGCTTTTTCGGAGAGCTCTTTCAACAACGGCTTATTGATGTTGGACAGCTCTACGAGCGTTACCCCGGAAATAAATCCGAATGACTTTTCCACCAGATAGACCAGTGAATAGGAGAACATGATAAAAATGAAGTTGATCACGAAATAGACCAGCATCAGCCAGTCGCCCTCTTTCAGACTCCCCTCCTGATACATGATCAGACCGAGGTAGATCAGGATGTAGCTGAGCAGGATAAAGAAAGAACTTCGTATCAATTGGGAACGTTCCGACAATTCTTTCAGCATAAAAATTGAGACCATGGATACCGCTACCTGAATTACCACGAACTCGAAGGGAAAGGGTACCATGAGCGAACTCAGCATGATGGTGATCAGACTGGCGAACAGGGCCGTTCTGGAGTCGATGAAGGTGCGGATAAGAATGGTGAGGATGGCATAGGGAATAATGTATACGCTGAAAAGATCAAATCGGACCGTGATGGCTGTAAGCAGTAAAAAAATGACGATCAGCAACAGCATGAACAGCACATGTTTCCGGTTCCGGTACTCCAGTGGCCTGAAAAGCAGGAGATATAAGTAAAATGAAGAAAACATGATGGTTATCAGCATAAACTGACCGAAAATGATCCATATATTTCTGGAAGAGCCTCCGCTTCTTTCTTCCGTAACACGTTTCAGGGAAGAGAGAATATTATAGGTATTCGCATCCACGATCTCGCCTTGGTCAATGATTCGTTGTCCCTGCTGCACCATTCCCCGGCTGATGTCGACCTGTTGAACAAATTCATCCTGTGCCTTTTCCGAAGTTTGGGCATCGTAAATCACATTTTCACGAATATATTCGTTGATATCGGCAGACCGTACAATGGAAGCGTCTACATTGCGGGGGACATCATTCAGCACTTTTTCATAAGCTGAGCGAATGGTGAAAAAGCTCTCTATCGTGCGTGATTCGGCGACATTTCCTTTTTTTATCCGCAGTGAACCGGTTGCTGAGTCCACGATCCGGTCATAATCAGCTGAACGCATGATCCCGTTGGTGTACAGTTCCTGCAATTTTTCGCGGATATATAGTTTGGTTTCGGCCGGTATCCCGGAGAGCTTATCTTTCAGATTGACGTCGGCGTCAAAGTCGGCCAGTGCGTTTTTTTGCACCTCTTCTTCAAACTCAAAGTAAGGTTCGTAGTATTCCAGAATGCTGTCCTGTTCTGCTTTCAGTTGTTCTGCGGGTTTGTAAACGGGGAAATCAAAGGGGGCGGTAAGCAGACCATATTGCCAGGGTCTGCCTTCGTTAAAGGCGTATTTAAAGCTTCCCTGACGCGGAAAAATATAGGTGACGATGAGTATCGCTGCAATAAAAACCATCGGCACAAAAACCTTTGTCCTGATTCTTATCTTTTTCTTTTTGGTGGACGATGCACTCATACCTCTATACGTTGAAGTTATGTAATCATTATACAACAAATAAACAACGCGAAATGTTGTCAGTTTTTCAGTTTAGGCAGATACTGAAACCTTTCATAGCGAAAGATACTGCATTATTTTGTTTGTTGCTCCCGCATTGCCGAAAATATATTCCTTCGCTTTTTCCCCTGCTTTCCCTCTTGCCGAGGGGTCCTGCATGAAAAGATTCATCTGTTGGTTGAATGCTTCCCCGCCATCGATGGAAAAACCGCCGCCATGTCTGATTAATCCGTGGGCCTCACGGAACTTGGCGTAGTTGGGTCCGAAGATGACCGGGATGCCGTAGACTGCTGCCTCGGCCAGGTTGTGGATGCCAACGCCGAAACCGCCACCAATATAGCCGACATCTCCATACCGGTATATGGAAGAGAGCAGTCCGAAGCAATCGATGATCAGGCAGTCCTGTTGCATGACATTGTCTTCGGTGGCTTTTGAATAGCGAATGCAGGGACGTTGCAGCTTCTGTTCGATCTCCGCAAGGTGAGACTCATGAATCTCATGAGGCGCCACTATCAGTTTCATTGCCGGGTGCCGGTTGAAATAATCAATGAAGATATCTTCATCGGGTGCCCATGAGCTGCCGGCAATAAAAACCAGGTCGTTCATGCCGGTAAATTTATCAATCAACGGCAACTTTCTGGCTTCTTCCTGAATTCTGATAACCCGGTCGATGCGGGTGTCACCCGCTATACTCACCTGGTGAAGGTGATGATCTTTCAGTAACTGTGCCGAAGCTTCATCCTGTACAAAGAAATGGGTGTAATACCGAAGCATCTTCCCATATCGGAGCCCGTTTTTTTTGAAGAAAATCTGGTTGGGACGGAAAACGGCCGAGACCAGGTAAAAGGGTATCTGCCTGAGATAGCTCTCGTGAACATAGTTATACCAGAATTCATACTTGATGAAGATCGCGATCTTCGGATTTGCCAGATCAAGAAACCGCTTCACATTCCTTTTCGTGTCGAAAGGCAGGTAGCAGACAAGATCGGCTAACGGATAATCTTTACGAACTTCGTATCCCGAGGGTGAGAAAAAGGTGAGCAGGATCTTGTATTCGGGATGATCTCTCCTGACTGCCTCCATGAGCGGTCGTGCCTGCTCAAACTCTCCCAGTGAAGCGGCATGGAACCATACATATTGCCCGGAATGATCGATCTTTTCCTGCAAAAGAGAAAATGTTTGCCGATGGCCACGCATCATCAGGCGCAGCTTTTTGTGAAAAGGGGCTATAAGGCGCAACAGAAACGCCGTTATTGTGATGACTGCATTATACATTTCCGTCAGGCTGAGGGATGGTGTCAATGGCCCGTTGCAACCGCTTCAGGGTTTCCTCCCTGCCGATCACTTCGGTGATGTCGAACATGTGTGCTCCTTTTCCTTCACCCACGACGGCCAGCCGGAATGCATTCATGATGTTCCCTGTGTGCAGCTCCTGTTGCTGAATCCAGTTCATTACGATCTTTTCCTGGTTTGCTGCTGAGAAATCCTTCATCTCCCCAATAAGGGACATCAGCTGTCGCATCTGATCGGGTGTCTCCCTCTTCCAGCGCTTGCGGATGGTCTTCTCATCATAGCTTTCGGGTGCTACGAAGAAATAGGCCGACTGATCCCACAATTCCTTCACAAAATGTACGCG
>DFYK01000118.1:0-6085 GCA_002383605.1 Proteiniphilum sp. UBA4084
TATTCTTTTTAGTGACAACGGGCAAAAAAATCCAACGAAAAAAACCGCGTAACAAATGAATGTTACACGGTTTTTATTATCTGCTACACAGTATATGCTGCATTTTATATTACCAGTCGCATAGGGTTTTCTATTACTTATGGTACACTTACGTGGCTGAAATAAATACCATTTGCAAGTTGGGGTACGCCGTTATAAGAGCTCTTCGTTCCAATAACGGTTAATGTGTCTCCCACTTTAATACCCTTGTCTGCCAACAGGTTTTTTCTAAAATCGCCGGTTGCGCCATAACCGGGATAGCAACCATAGACATAAATCTCACTGCCGCCCTCTTTCAAATAAAGATTGCCGTATACCGCATTGGCAATCGATGTAATTTGGCCGGTTACCATATAGTAAGTAGTGTTTGAATCGGGTTTGGTCAGCACCTCGGCAATGGTAGCTGCAGTTACCGGAATCGCACTTTCCAAAATGGCAGAACCTACTTGAGCAACGCCATTGTATGCAGCACGTTTGCCGACAATTGTAATGATGTCACCCACCTTTACGCCTTTGGTCTGGAAATCCTGAATGCCATATACATATACCTCGCCGGAAAAATCTCTCAAGTCTAAACGGCCTTTTGTTGCATCGGAAATTTTGGTGACCACACCCGTCAAACGATATTGTGTGTTACCCACCTCAGCAGCAAGAAATTCTGCTACCGTTGCTTTTATAATTGCTCCTTTTTGACTAAGCGTTGTTTGTGTAGTATAATCTTTAGCCCCATCTGTGGTATGGAAGGTGAGGGTAGTTCCACGGTCTCCTCCGGTGTTGGCAGCGGCTTTAAACTTCACAACAGCATTTGTTCCAGCCGATTGGATGGAGGAAATCGACAACCACGATTTGGCATCTTCCGGAATTTCTACCGATACACCTTGTCCTTTGCAGGTAAGGTATGTGGTAAATTCACCTCCCTCGAGGGGAATCACTTCGTTTTCAACAGAATCAACTCTTATCAGTGATTTATTGATTTTAATCACCATTACATTTACCAGTTGAGGATCTCCCTTGTAAGAAGATTTCGGCCCTTCTACGGTTACCTCATCCCCCACTTCAAGACCAAGGCTCAAAAAGTTTTTCTCTGCGCCTTTCTTGTCAAGCGTACCATAAATATACAGGGTACCTGTTGCATCAGTCAAATACCAGTTACCATATTGCGTATTTACAATGGAAGAAACAACACCCGTTACACGGAAAGTTTTTCCGTCGGGGCCTGCTTTCACTTCAGACACTTTGGCTTCTGATATTTTTGCCACGCCCTGGATAATATTGATCCGCTGCGTCTTGCCTCCACTACGAAGTAATACCTCAGCGGTACGACCATCGATGGCAGATGTAGCAGAGAATGTCAGTTCTGTCTCACCGGCGCTTCCCGTAACGGAAGAGATCGTCAACCATTTAACAGAGTCTTTCTTAGTAATTACTTTTTCAGCAGTCCAGCTATCCTGAGCCGTCACAGTAATCTTTGCATTGCCACCCCCCACAGGAAGAGATACATAGGACGACGATACCTGTATTTCTTTAAGCAATGTCACCGTTTCTTCTTCTGCACAACTGGTCATCAGGGCAACCGTTGCAATGAGTAATGAGAATAGATATCTTAATTTCATTGTCTATACTTTTATTTAGTTGAAAATATACTTGACACCGATTAAAGCATACCAGGTTTGGCCCAATGTGTAGCTGGGCGTAAATGTTTTGGTATCACCATTGATAGAAGAGGGTGTAGAGAATGTAGCCACACCTTCAGCATCCACACCTTCGTATTTGAGGATACGAGCTTCCGAGCCAATTTCAGGATTCAAATATTTACCAACACCCCAATCAGAGTTGAACAGGTTCATCACATTTTTGATATCCATGCTAAGTTGCAGCGTATGTTTGTCTTTGCCCGTATTTACAACAAAATCGTGTTTGTAGCTAAAGTCGATACGATGTACCCAGGGAGAGTAAACACTGTAGGCCTCTGCATACTTGCCTTGTTGGTTTTTCAAATAATCGTTGGCATGCACATAGTCCATGAAACGTGTTTTGTCTCCTTCAGAAACAAAAAGGAATTGATTCTTTGCGACTTCATCGTCCGTGGGTACATAGATTGCATCGTAGTTGTAACCGTCACCATTGATATCGTTCACCATCATGTATGAGTAGTTTGCCCCACCGCGCCATCCTTCATAGATAAAGCTATAGTGATTACCGCTCTTGTCGTGGGTAGTCAGTGAAGCCACAAGACGATCGGGCGTATTGTACTGTGAATTGTGCAATTTAATGTGGTTAGGGCCTTCAACTGTAGGCACGTATGTGAATGCAGATTCAGCATTCGATCCGGGCATACCGGTTACGTCTTTGGCAACCGTGTGTGTATAGGCAGCCATCAGACTGAGCGACTTTGTAGGCTGGGCATTGAGTGTGATGTTGGTTGACCAGCCATAGCCGCGGCTGGTGTTTTCCAGTACAAACGCCTTCGTGCCGGTACGATAACCACCGGGATAAACCGGACGATTGTCTACACCATTGAAACGGGCAAAACCACCTGCTGAAGGAATACTCCAGTCAGAAATAGAAACACCGTTGATGGTTTTGTTGAAGATGCCTTCTACCGTTACAGACGACGGGAAAGAGGTTGGAAATGCATAGTCAAGGGCAAGCGAGGTTTTCCATACCTGCGGCATTTTGAAATTGGGATCCACTGCTGCAATTGCCGAAGGGACTGTCCCATCTTCGGGTGATATGGTGGTTGGATATCCCAATGCGGCCAATTTGTTATAAAGCGCGGAGATATTCGCTTTTCCGTTGGCATCTGTCACAAGGCCGCCAGCAAATTCATCCATTGTGAAACCTTTCTTTGCTGCTTCCGCTGCGTTTATTTGTGCCTGATACTGCACCATTCCACCGTTGGTAGGCATATTGGTAAAAAATACAAGGGGTAAATTACCTGAAAAAAGACCAGTACCTCCACGTACTTTCAGGCTTCTGTCGCCAAAGGTATCCCAAACAAATCCTACACGGGGCGAAAATATGAGGCTTGCTGAAGGCCATTTGCCCGTATCGATATGTCGACCGGAATAATCAATTTCGTAGATCGCCTTGTTCGTCATCAGGTCATTGTTGTTGAAAAACAACCCATCGATACGAAGTCCGTAAGAGAGTTTGAGTTTTTCGTTCAAACTCCAGTCGTCTTGTGCATAAAGACCAATCTTATTGCTTCTCACCCGGGCTGCAGGGTTGCTCTCCCCATCATAGCCATACGTGAGGTTTACGATTTCAGGCACACCTCCATTCAGGAAGTCATCGAGACTGGTGTAACGGTAATATCCGGTACCATTGCGCATATAAGAATTATCAGCCATCTTATATTCGTATGCGATTCCACCTATGATCTTGTGATTTCCCAAATAATAAGTCAGTTCATCTTTGACATTCAACACATTGTTGTGCACACCGTTGTTCCAGGTGAAAAGTTCATATCCCAGAGACATATATGCTTGTCCATCTTTCAAAATATCAATAAAAGGGAATTCCGCTGAATTGGTGCCACGAAGATCGTCAAGTTTTGAGAATGTTGCCAGGAATTGGTTGGAAAGATTATCCGACAAGCGGCTGTTCAAGTCGAAAGAGAACGAATGAACCAGGTTATCCATTGAATACATCGAATTGGCAAATGCCATGGAGGCTTTAGACATTCTGGCCTCCGATACACGGGTACCCCCGTCCATAGAGGTTGCATTGGGTGATATCCATGAAATATTCTTCGTATAGTTATAACGCAAAGCCAGACGATGCTGGTTGGTGATATTCCAATCCAGACGAGCCAACAGCTTGGTGTTGCTTTCGTCGGCGGGGAAGCTGGTGTAGGAGCCGGTTTCATATCCATATTCATTTCGCACGAAATCAGAAACTCTTTTCAGATCGGCTTCTGTGGTTCGTGAGATAAAGTTGTCAGGATCAGCCACACCATTGGTTGAAGGTTTCCAACGATTGGCTACTGTAGGCGTTTTAGCCATTTCACCGTTTACAAAGAAGAACAATTTATTTTTGATAAGGGGACCACCTATTGTGAAACCGTATGTTGTATTACGGTCTTTTTCACGGGCTCCCTGGATTTGTTGATTTTTGACCGCATCACCGCGCATGTTTTCATTTCTATGGTAAACGTAAGCGCTGGCATTGAAAGTATTGGTGCCAGATTTGGTGATCGCGTTAACCCCACCCCCGATAAAGTTAGTTTGACGCACATCGTAGGGTGCAATCACGACCTGCAACTCTTCGATTGCTTCCAGAGAGATGGGATTACCCCCGCCGGGAAGCCTGTCACTCAGACCGAAATTATTATTAAAGTTGGCTCCATCCACCGTAAAGTTAGCCGTACGACCGTCTGTACCACCAAAGCTCATGCCATTACCGCCATAAGGCGAAAGACGGGTCACATCCATGATACTACGGCTCACTGTAGGCAAATTGGCAATCTGATCATTGGTAATATTGGTCACTGCTCCTGTTTTCTCTGTGGAAAATTTGGTACGAAGTGCAGTAACCACAATTTCATCCAACGAAGTGGCTTCCTCTGAGAGCACCACATTCAGTACATAGTTCTCACCCAGGCTCAACGTAATGTTGTTTGTTGTACTTGTACCATACCCGATGTAAGAAACTTCTACGGTATAAGGTCCACCTACACGCATACCATTTAGGTTGAAGCGGCCTTCCAAGTTGGTTACAGCACCGTAAGTTGTTCCTGAAGATTGGTGTGTAGCAATCACCGTTGCACCGATCACTGCCCCTTCCGCATCAGATACTCTACCACTCATACTGGAAGTAGTTATCTGAGCGGTTAATGCAGTAGTAAGCATCAATAAGAAAACTACTGCCAAAGACCTCAAGTTTTTTACCATAAATTTCTTGTTTAAGTTTTTCGCAAAATTAAAATCTACACAAAAGTACTATAAATTTATCTAATTTCTGTTACATTATTGTTACATTCGGTCCTTCAAATTATCAGCTAACTGCATTGATTTTAACCTTATTAAATTCGGAATGCTACAAAAATAGCTGCTAAAAAACCGAAATGTAAGAAAAGAAGCCAATTACTTTATTTTTTATAAAGAAAAAGACGCATAACTTTCAAATTTTCATTTTCAGTTACGCGTCTTATGGTCAATTTAATTTATCTATCTGTGAAGAGTTTTTCTTACATCATTCCACCCATTCCGCCGCCGCCCATGGGCATTTGCGGTGCGGGATTGTCTTCCTTCTTGTCTGTAATCACACATTCTGTAGTGAGGAACATACCGGCAATGGAAGCAGCATTTTCCAGAGCTACACGGGTTACCTTTGCAGGATCAATGACCCCTGTTTCGTAGAGGTTCTCATATTGATCATTGCGGGCATTGTAACCAAAATCCGCTTTACCTTCACGCACTTTCTGTACAACTACGGCGCCTTCTTTGCCGGCGTTGGCCACAATCTGACGAAGAGGCTCTTCAATGGCACGTTTTACAATCTCGATACCGGTTGTTTCATCTTCGTTTTCACCCTTCAATCCGTCAATCACTTCAATCGCACGGATGTAGGCAACACCTCCACCGGGAACAGTTCCTTCTTCAACGGCAGCACGGGTAGCTGAAAGTGCATCCTGAACGCGGTCTTTCTTCTCTTTCATTTCCACTTCGGAAGCTGCTCCCACATAAAGCACTGCCACACCGCCGGCCAGCTTGGCAAGACGTTCCTGCAGTTTTTCGCGATCGTAATCGGATGTTGTTTTCTCGATTTGTGCACGAATCTGGCCAATGCGGCTTTCAATGGCTGCTTTTTCACCTTCGCCGTTCACAATGGTTGTCGTGTCTTTGTCGATGGTCACTTTTTCGGCGCTACCGAGCATATCGAGGGAAGCATTTTCCAGGGTAAGACCTTTCTCCTCGGAGATAACAACACCACCGGTGAGGATGGCAATATCTTCCAGCATCTCTTTTCTGCGGTCTCCGAAACCGGGAGCCTTCACAGCGGCGATCTTCAATGATCCGCGCAGGCGGTTTACCACCAGTGT
>DFYK01000118.1:6214-17056 GCA_002383605.1 Proteiniphilum sp. UBA4084
TCGGTGCCTTTGGACTCTTCAACGGTGATCACGCCTTCCTTGCTTACCTTCTGCATTGCTTCGGCAATCAGCTTACCAATAGTTTCGTCGCCATTGGAAGAAATTTTTGCTACGTTTTCAATCTTATTCAGATCGTCACCTACTTCAACAGCTTGTTCTTGCAGGCTTTCCACTACTTTGGCCACAGCTTTGTCAATACCGCGCTTCAGATCCATCGGGTTGGCTCCGGCAGTCACGTTTTTCAGCCCCACGCCAATGATTGACTGAGCCAATACAGTAGCTGTTGTAGTACCGTCTCCGGCATCGTCGTTGGTTTTTGAAGCCACTTCTTTTACCAGCTGAGCACCCATATTCTGGAATGCATCTTCCAGTTCAATCTCTTTTGCTACGGTCACACCGTCTTTGGTAATCTGGGGAGCTCCATATTTTTTATCGATGATCACATTACGGCCTTTGGGGCCCAATGTTACTTTCACAGCATCTGCCAGTTCGTCCACGCCTTTTTTTAACAGGTCGCGGGCATCCATGTTAAATTTAATTTCCTTAGCCATTTTTATTTCGTTTTATTATTGGTTTGTAAATGTAAGATCGATTGAGTCATATAAATCTTGTCTGATCAGGAAAGAATTGCCAGGATGTCAGACTGACGCATGATCAGGTGTTGTACGCCATCCAGCTCGATTTCGGTTCCGGCATATTTACCGTACAATACGTTGTCACCTTCTTTCACGACCATTTCCTCATCTTTCGTACCTTTACCCACAGCAATTACTTCGCCTTTCAATGGTTTTTCTTTTGCTGTGTCGGGAATGATGATTCCACTAACTGTTTTCTCTTCTGCAGCAGCCGGTTTTACCAGCACTCTGTCTGCCAATGGTTTGATATTCATATTCCTTAAATTAATATTAATGTAATTAATGTTGATGTTCTAATTGACATAACCTGAATAGCGAAATCTGTGCCAAATAGAAAAATCAGAATGAACCTGACAGTTATTCTGACAAAATTGCAGTTTTCAGATATTTTTCCAGCCACTGATCCTGCTCCCACAACAAATGAAGCACATTCTCACGGGCTGCATATCCGTGGCTCTCCAATGGCAGGATCACCAATCGTGCCGGCGCACCGAAACTTTTTAATGCCTGAAAATAACGTTCACTCTGCATGGTGTGTGTGCCAGAATTGTTGTCTGCTTCGCCATGGATAAGCAACAATGGCGTCTTCATTTTGTCGGCATGCATAAAAGGCGACATGCTGTTATAAACCTCCGGCGTTTCCCAGTAGTTTCGTTCTTCACTTTGAAAGCCGAAAGGGGTGAGTGTACGGTTATAAGCTCCGCTACGGGCTATTCCGGCAGCAAAAAGATCGGAATGGGTAAGCAGGTTGGCCGTCATGAAGGCGCCATAGGAATGACCGCCCACAGCAACCCGCTTCCGGTCAATATATCCCAGTGAATCCACCGCATCGATGGCCGCCCGGGCATTGTCTACCAACTGCGTCACAAAACTATTGTTGGGCTGTTCATCTCCCTCTCCCACGATGGGAAAAGCGGCATCATCGAGCACGGCATATCCGCGCGTCACCCAATAGATGGGGTTACCATAAGAAAGATAGGTAAATGAGTTGGGGTTGGCAGTATTCTGTCCGGCACTGTTCTTGTCCTTATATTCCGTGGGATAAGCCCATAAAATCAGCGGTAGTTTCTTCTTCTTCTCTCTGTCGTAACCAACAGGGAGATACAAAGTGCCGGTTAGGGCCACACCGTCGGATCTGCGATAACTGATCACCTCCTTGTGAATTCCTTCGATGCGTTTAAAAGGATTCACGAAGGTGGTTAGGGGGATATTGGCTATTCTCTTACTGATATTCCGGATGTAATAATTGGGGTATTCCGTGGGAGATTCAATGCGGGTAACCAACGTACCGGCTTTGCTGTCGATAAAGGAAACCAGATTCTCCACCTGATCCTGGGCAGCGGATTGATAAATCCGTTTCTTTTCGAGTGTCTTCAGGTTGAGAGCGTCAATAAACGGGAATTGTCCTTCCGCACTGAACCCGTCGCCAAACAGGTAGGCTGTTTCCCCGTCAATCTTCAGGGTGTAGGTACCCATTTCATTTTTTTCCGATTGAAGTATGCCGGGATCGCTGTATACATCCTGATAGTTCCTGTCGTCAATAACGCGTGGTTCGCGTTGTGGATTGGAAGGATCAAACAGATACATTCTGGTGTTGCGTGTGTTCCACCAGTTATCGCTCACCACGGCATAGCGGTCATTTCCCCACCGGATACCGGCAAAGCGATTACGCATCTTCATCAATGAAAGAGGCTGACCCGTGAAAGGAGACTCCAGCTGAAAGAGTTCATCGCGATACGGAACGTCCACTTCTGGATCACCCTTATCCTGTGCCTCCACCCAGGCAAGTGTTGCCGGCTTATCGGCACGCCAGTGAATGCTCCTTTTTCCTTCAAAAGTAGCCATGAACCCCACAGGCAGTTTGTCGAGCAGGGGCTGGCGACTAAAACTCAGCAGGAACCGGCCATCGGCAGTATGTATATCGGTTTCGTTGGGGAAGCTATAGTAGGGCACCACATAAGAAAAAGGTTGTTTGAGCGTGGTGAGCAAAAGGAACTTTCCGTCGGGTGAAAACAGTTCGTCTACATACATTCCCGCTTCTTTCCAGAGGCTTTTGGCACCGTTTATCTCCACCTTATACAATTCGGAAGTCATGAGCGTTTCAAAATTGGCTTCATCCAGTGGATTCTTCAGCAGATCCTGGTAGGTGCGGTTCTGTGATATCTGCCCATCGCTGACCGAGACAACCGGTCCCTCAGGGAGTGCCGTTTTCGTATCGGTCAAGGCTTTGCGATCTTTCGGCAACATCCTGACCAGCAAACTTCTGCTGTCGGGGAACCAGGTGTAAGGTTGACCGGCATTGGCATTGAGCATGGCATTTGTGAGTTTCACCGCAGTCAGCGTTTTCAAGTCAGCCATCCACAACTCAACACCATCAGCTGCTGTATGGGTAAAGGCAATCTTTGTTTCATCGGGAGAGAAAGAGACATAGGCAATGAGCGGTTGCTCCGGCAAACCCGTGATGGACCGCATATCTTGTTCCATCACTTTCTGATAACGAATATCGTAATAATAGGTCAGTGTACTTGAGATATTTGCTTCGGGATTTATCCGCAGCCCTGCCAGGCGCAACTCCGGCTGATTCAGGTCGGATAAAGTTTTAAATGCAGGGCGGTAGTAAAACAACATCTGTTCCTTTTTGCTATCCAGCTCCACGAGGGGAGCCCTGTCTATGTCTACCAGTTCCAGTATCTCAGGCGGTGGTGTCTGATAGACTATTTTCTCTTGTGCTTCCAGCAATGCGCTCATGATAAAAATAGTAAGAAGAAAGATTTTCATAATTCACAGGATTTGACTTTATACTTTATGAAAGATGGTTGCCGAAGCCTGTGCCGTGGGCATTACCACCATATCATTGATGTTTACATGGGGAGGACGGGAGATGACAAACCAGATGCAATCGGCAATATCCTCTGCTACAAGATTCTCATACCCTTCATAAACCTTGTCGGCACGCTCTTTATCACCATGAAAACGAATCAGTGAAAACTCCGTTTCTACGGCTCCGGGACAAATCTGCGTCACCTTGATGTTGTGGGGAAGCAGGTCGATGCGCATTCCCTTGGTGAGCGCGTCCACAGCATGCTTGGTCGCACAGTAGACGTTTCCGTTGGGATATACCTCTTTTCCGGCGATGGAGCCGATGTTGATGATGTGTCCCGCGTTGCGTTCCACCATTCCCGGAGCAATTGTTCGGGTTACATAGAGTAAACCCTTCACATTGGTATCGATCATCCGATCCCAGTCGTCCATATCACCATTTTGTACTGCTCCAAGCCCGGCGGCCAGTCCGGCATTATTCAGAAGAACATCAATCTTCCTCCATGCTTCGGGTAGTTTACCAAGCTTCTCTTTCACCGATGCTTCATCCCGCACATCGAAACAAAGTGTAAGCACCCGAACATTCTTCATTTCCAGTTCCTTTTTCAGAGAAAGAAGCCGATCTTCGCGACGACCGGTGATAATCAGATTCATTCCTTTTTCAGCTAACAGTAGAGCGGTGGCACGTCCTATTCCGGATGTGGCACCTGTAATTAAAGCAAGTCTTGACATAATTTATTGCACAGGTTTGTGGAATTAATAAGTGTTCAAATTTACGTCAAATAATTCTTTAAGCACTGTTTTATCCAAAAAAAAGCGTATTTTTACAAAATCAAAGTATGCAATAACAACAAACTATGGAAGAAAGTTTCGTTACCGTCAAGACATTCACTTTCCCGGCTGATGTAACCATCGTGCAGACTTTCATGGAAATGAGAGGCATTGAAACATATATGAAAAATCTCACAGCAAACAGAATGTCATATGCCCTTGGAGAAATAGAGATGCAGGTAAAAGCTTCCGACCTTGAGCAGGCAAAAGCCGCACTGATAGAGGGCGGCTTTGCACAGCCGGAAGATTTTCAGTTTCTTTGATCATCACGCATCACCTTGCACGAAACAGACCGAAATGATTAAACAGCCTGAGAAAGAAAAAAAAAATGTTCAGTATAAATATATCCTGATTGGGCTATTGATCTTGTTGGGACTGATCATTTTCAAATATACCCGCCCCTACATGAGCGGCTTTTTGGGTGCTGCCACCCTCTACGTGATTGTGAATGGTCAGCAAAAATACCTGACCCAAAAACTCAACTTTAAAAAGCCGCTGAGCGCTCTGCTTATCGTACTCGAAGTGCTTTTCTTCATTCTAATCCCGCTCACCGGAATCGCTTTTCTGGTCATTGACACCTTTTCTGGCATTACCATCGATCCGGGGGCCATCCTTGCGAAGGTGAACGATTTCATCACCCTGCTCGAGGAGAAAATCGGATTTAACATCTTCACGCCCGAGAACCTGTCCGTCATTCCGCGGGCAGGTACAAACATTCTGCAGGCATTGGGAAACGGAGTGTATACTTTCGTGATCAATGTGATCGTGATACTCTTTGTATTGTATTACATGCTTTTAAACAACGACGACTTTGAAAAAGCAATCCGGGAAATACTCCCTTTCAAGGAAGAGAACAAACAGATTGTGGCAGAAGAGACACGGTTGATTATCCAGGCCAATGCCATCGGAATACCACTTTTGGCCATTATTCAGGGTTTCTTTGCTTATATGGGATATCTGCTCTTCGGCGTGGAAAGTGCGATCCTGTATGCCATCCTCACCGCTTTCGCCACAATTATACCGATAGTGGGTACCACCATCGTATGGGCACCAATTGGTATCGGGATGCTGCTGAGTGCCGATTATGTGAACGGCATCGGGTTGCTGTTATATGGTTTTTTCATTATTGGCGGTGTAGATAACGTAGCCCGCTTTCTCTTACAAAAAAAGCTGGCCGATATCCATCCCCTCATTACCGTCTTCGGTGTGCTGATCGGCCTGCCCATGTTTGGATTCTGGGGCGTGATTTTCGGCCCCCTGATACTTTCCCTCGTTCTTCTCTTTTTCAACATGTATCGCCACGAGTACGTCCCCGGGTCCAAAGCTGAACCGCGGGTGACCACGCGCTACAAGACACGCAAGGTGAAAATCCCGGGTTACGAGCCGGCCAAGTCGAAAATAAAAATAAAAATAAAAGATGTTCCTGATGCCACCGACAAAGAATAGATTGCTTTTTCTTTCCTTTGCTTATGGGGTTATACTCCTGTCATGTGGATGCCAATCGGGGCAACATCGCGAAAACAGGATGCCGGATGAAAGCAGACCCGTTTCTTCTGTGGTTATTCGTCATGCAAAGGGTTTCCTGATTGACCATTTCAAAGACTATACGAGAGTGACCCTGCACAACCCCTGGAGCCGCAACGAGCCTTATGCGGTATATTATCTTTACAGGAACGACTCCACGCAGCTGCCTGTAGAAGGAACAAAAATAAAAATACCCATCACCTCACTCACCGTCAATACATTTTCCTACTTTACATTTCTTACCCTGTTGGGTGAAGATGACGTGATTTCAGGCGTGACAGACGGATTCCGTATCTATCATCCCGGCATCCTGAACAAGCTGGAGACTGGTGAGATTACCGATCTGGGAGACCCCTTTCATCCCAATGTGGAGAAAACCCTTGCCCTGAAGCCGCAAGCCATCATCAGCTCGGCATACGCGCAAAGGGACAATTACAGCGAACGACTGGTCGACGCAGGCTTTCCGATTATCTATTCCCTGGAATGGATGGAAAACTCACCCCTTGCCCGCGCGGAGTGGATCAGGCTGATTGCTGCCTTCTTCGACAAGGAGGCCATGGGCGACAGCATATTCACAGAAATAGAAAGTCGGTATCTGCAGCTGCAGGACAAAATAAAAAACGTGTCGCCGCAACATACAGTCATGTCGGGCGATAATTTCCAGGACACCTGGTACGTGCCGGGAGGAAAGAGTTTTCACGCCACCCTTTTCCAGGATGCACAGCTGGATTATCTCTACAAAAACAATCGTGAGCAGGGCAGCATCGGACTTGATATTGAATCGGTACTCACCCGCTTCGGGAAAGCCGAATTCTGGTTCGGCTGTGAGGCAGACACCTATGCCGAACTGGCTGAAAAAGATGCGAAATACCTGTTGCTGCAATCGGTCAAAAAAAGACAGGTTTACAGCAACCTCAACCGGATCACCACCGCCGGTGGAAACGATTACTTCGAAAGTGCCATTGCCAATCCCGATCTGCTGCTGTCGGATCTCGTGAAAGCCGCTTATCCGGAGATATTACCCGACTATTCATTCACCTACATCAAACCGCTGGAAGAGCTGCCTGCCCGTGAATAATAAAGCCCTTATATTTACCCTGCTGACGGTCCTGCTTTTCGTGGCCTTTATCGGCGACCTTTTAACCGGCAATGCTCCCATCGCTCCCGTAGAAGTATGGTCGGCTCTCTTCGGAAGCTCGGACGATGCCATCATCGACGAGATCATCCGCAACTACCGGCTGCCAAAAGCCATCACCGCCGTCATTGCCGGCAGCGCCCTTTCCCTGTCGGGCTTGCTGATGCAGACACTTTTCCGCAACCCCCTTGCCGGTCCCGATGTGCTGGGCGTAAGCGCCGGTGCCGGCCTGGGTGTGGCACTGCTCACCATGCTCAGCGGAACCATTGTATATCCCTTCATCTCAACCATGGGCAGCATGGCGCAGATCATTGCCGCCATTGTCGGCGCCGCAGCCGTATTGATGTTGATTCTGGGCGTATCGGCCAGAATCAGGGACTCCATCACCATTCTGGTACTCGGCATGATCTTCGGGTATGTGGCAAGTGCACTGGTGACCATTTTACAAAGTTTCGCCGATCCGGACTCACTGAAGGTATTTGTTACATGGACCTTTGGAAGTCTTGGCGGTGTCACCTGGGATAAAATGCCGCTACTGCTGGCACTCACTGCCGCAGGCATTCTTGTTGCCTTCTTTCTGCAGAAATCGCTCAACAGTCTGCTGCTTGGTGAGCATTACGCGACAAGCGCGGGGCTGAACATCAAACGAACCCGGATATCAATCATCACCATCGCCGCCATCATCACCGGTGCCGTCACCGCATTTACAGGCCCCATCGCATTTGTGGGAGTCGTTATTCCTCACTTTGCCCGCGCCTTTTTCGGGACAGTCAATCACAAAACAATTCTTCCCGCCACCCTGCTGCTGGGAAGTATTCTCCTGCTTGTCTGCGACATTGTTTCCCAGATACCGCTTGCCGGCAGAACCTTGCCAATCAATGCAGTCACTGCAGTATTCGGTGCTCCCATGATCGTGTGGATCGTATTAAAGCGAAAAAAATTATAGTTCACATTTAAACAAAAGTGGTTCTACAATTGTCTTATTATTTGGATATTCACATGATGAGAACAGATTGGCATTGTTTTTGTAATACTGCATGTAATATAAGAAAAAGATTAACGGACGAATAAAAAGAAATATTTATATTTGTAGTCAATCACACAGCTAAAAGAAGGAAACTATTCTCTACAAGTAACAGGATAAAAGACAAGTTTACTTACACTGTTTAACTGCGAGAATAGTCTAATTGAAAGGAAATTGAAACAATGGAAAATAATTTTTCTCAACGAATAAGAGACATCATGGCATACAGCCGTGAGGAAGCAGGACGGCTCCAGAACAACTATATCGGGCCTGAACACCTCATGCTCGGTATTCTTCGCGAAGGAGAAGGACTGGCCATTCAGGTGCTGCAGGATTTCGATATCGACTTGCATGTCTTAAAGGATTACATCGACTCCCACGTGCGCTCCATCCAGGAGCCCTATGAAGGGACAAGCGAGCTGGTGATCAATAAAAATACGGAAAAAGCGCTCAAGATGAGTATCCTCGAAGCGCGCCTGACAAAGAGTTCCGAGACAGACTCAGAACATGTTTTGCTTGCGCTGCTGAAAGAAAAAAGCACCCTTATTTACGATATTCTCACGCAGTTCCAGCTCGATTACGCGAGTGCTTTCCTCTATATTAAAAGCATTCTCGACAACCGCTCCGAAGAAGGAGTGCAGGGCAATGACGAGAGAAGCGACACACAATCGCCCTCTGCAGGAGCGAACTTCACCGATGACGACGACGACGAATTGAGCGACAAGTCATCATTCAACCCCGGCGGCGGACAAGGTACTTCTTCCCAAACAAAGGGGAGTGGCTCGGACACACCCGTACTTGACAATTTCGGGACCGACATCACCCGTGCGGCCCTGGAAAACAGACTCGACCCGATAGTAGGGCGCGAAAAGGAGATCGAACGCATTGCCCAGATCCTCAGTCGCCGCAAGAAGAACAACCCGGTGCTCATTGGTGACCCCGGTGTGGGCAAGTCGGCCATCGTGGACGGACTGGCACTGCGCATCACCCAGAAGAAGGTATCGCGGGCACTGTTCGACAAACGGGTGATTGCGCTCGATATGGCATCCATCGTTGCCGGAACAAAATACCGTGGCCAGTTTGAGGAACGCATCAAAGCCATCCTGAATGAGCTGTCCAAAAACCCGAACATCATCCTCTTCATCGACGAGATTCATACCATTGTGGGTGCGGGCGGCGCTGCCGGATCACTCGATGCGGCCAACATGCTGAAGCCGGCACTGGCACGCGGCGAGATACAGTGTATCGGCGCCACCACGCTGGATGAGTACCGGAAGAATATAGAGAAGGACGGAGCCCTGGAACGTCGTTTCCAAAAGGTGATTGTGGATCCCACCACACCGGAGGAAACGTTGCAGATCCTGCGCAACATCAAGGAACGGTACGAAGAACACCACAACGTGCGTTACACCGACGAGGCACTGCAGGCCTGCGTAAAACTGACCGAACGCTATGTGTCTGACCGCACCTTCCCCGACAAGGCCATCGATGCGCTTGATGAGGCCGGAGCAAGGGTACACATCTCCAACATTGTGATTCCGGAAACCATCGAACATCTGGAAGCAGAATTGAAAGAGGTGGAAAAACAGAAAACAGATGCTGTAAAGGCACAGAAATATGAGTTGGCAGCCAGCTACCGCGACAAGCAACGACAACTGCTTCTGGCGCTTGAAGCCGAAGAAGAACGCTGGCAGAAGGAGATCAAAGAGAAACCGGAGATCGTGGACGAAGAGAAGATCGCCGAAGTGGTGGCCATGATTTCAGGCGTACCGGTACAACGCATTGCACAGGCCGAAGGACAACGACTCCTGGAGATGCGTGAAGTACTGAAAAGCAAGGTAATCGGACAGGATGAGGCTGTAAACAAGATTGTGAAAGCCATCCAACGCAACCGCGTGGGACTGAAAGATCCCAACAAACCCATCGGCACCTTCATGTTCCTCGGGCCTACGGGCGTGGGGAAGACACACCTTGCCAAGAAGCTGGCCGAGTTTCTGTTCGATTCGTCGGAGAACCTCATCCGCATCGACATGAGTGAGTACATGGAGAAATTCAACGTCTCCCGACTGGTGGGAGCGCCTCCGGGATATGTGGGTTACGAAGAGGGCGGACAGCTCACCGAAAAGGTACGTCGTCGCCCTTACTCCGTGGTACTGCTCGACGAAGTAGAGAAAGCACATCCCGACGTGTTTAACATCCTTCTTCAGATCATGGACGAAGGCCATGTGACAGACAGTCTGGGACGGAAGATCGATTTCAAGAACACCATCCTGATCATGACATCGAACATCGGCACAAGACAGCTCAAAGATTTCGGAAGGGGCATTGGCTTCAGCACCGGCAACAATGTGAGCGATGCCGAATATTCACGCAGTGTCATCCAGAAAGCGCTGAACAAGGCGTTTGCACCCGAGTTCCTGAACCGTGTGGACGACATCGTTTTGTTCAAGCCGCTCCGGGTAGAGGAGATAGAGCAGATAGTGGGTCTTCTCGCCGCGACGCTCCAGAAGCGTCTCGAAGGCATGGGAATGGCCCTGGAGATCACCCCGGCGGCCCGCGCCTTTATCGCAAGGGAAGGTTACGATCCCGTATACGGTGCAAGGCCCCTGAAGAGGTTCATATCAAGGGAGGTCGAAACTCCCGTCGCGCGGCTGCTCATCGCCCAGGGCCTCTCCGAGGGTGCAAAGATAACCGTGGATGAAGATGACGGAAAGATAGTTACGAGAAACTCGCAAGAGCCGTAAATCGTGAATCGTTGATCGTAAACCGAAAAAGGCAATGACCTGTAATTCTGCTCCATTATTCTTGTCATCCCGAGGAACGAAGAGACGAGGGATCTGGCATTTCCTGGATCTCAAAAGCAGAACCAGATC
>DFYK01000093.1:0-1636 GCA_002383605.1 Proteiniphilum sp. UBA4084
AAACTCTCCGATGTGGAGGGAAAGCATACCGGCAGCGAGCAGGAGATTGCCGTGGTGAAAGAGACGCTGGGGTTATAACACTTTTTTGTATTCGCTGCTGTTGCCGGCTCCGTCGGTCGCAGTGAAGACCAATGTCTGCTGCTCTCCTTTGACCAGCCTTGTATCATCGAAGAGATAAGTATACACATTCGATTTGGTGTCGTGCGTGAACAGCACAAACTTCCCGTTTATTTCACCACGGAATGATGTGATGCCGCTTTTGTTGTCGCTCAGCCTTACTCTGATACGACGCTGCCTTACCCAGTTCTCGGGAGAGACGGGGGTAACCACAGGTGGTTGGGTGTCCGATGACACGGCATAGCTGTCGCCCAGCTCCCGTATGGTGGCAGATATGCCGCCCCGCTTATACGTTCCACCAACCCAGCTCTCCGAGCCGTTGTCGTCGATTTTTACAATCCCGTAGTTACTCCTGTTCTGCAGCGTGTCGGTCTGGAGCCCTATCCACAGTTCCGCACCTTGATGAAGCGGTACCGGCTTGTCGTTCACCCGGTGCAGGTGGGAATAGTAGGTGTGGCTTTCGGTTTTGCGATGTGTGAAGCAGAGGTCGCTGTACAGGTTGCCCGCCGGGATGGAGAGCGAAAACCCCATTTCGAGAAAAGAGTTGTTCAGGTTCCAGGTAAACCAGTTGTCACAGGGCAGGGGAGCAGAAATCTCCTGCGGTTTACCCTGCACGCTGAAGCGATAATCGAGCCGGTTGCCGGCGTGATCTTCCAGCTCGTAACGGAAACGGTATTCCCGCTCTTCGGTGATGTCGATATAACCGTTGTTGGTCGTTTTGTAGAAAGGCAGCCGGTTGCCTGGTTCGACGAACGATTTTATAAAGAAGGAGCGCCGCTTGCGCCAATCTTCAAAGTCGACAAATGAATTCAGCATGCGGGTATCGCCAAAAGAAAACCGATCGATGGAGCTGCTGAAAACCAGCTTCTCATCCACAAACAGGCGGATATGCTTCACCCCGTAGATATTGGATTGGCCGTTCATCCTGTCGTACGCTTTCACACCCACCCCGATCCGTCCCCTGGCGTTGATTGTGCGGCCAGGCCCCAGGGGATTACCGTTGCCATCTTTGCCAATATTTATCAGCAGGGGATTGTCGCTGCCGTTAATCAGCCCCTTGCCCCTTTGGGGATAGAAAGCGATGCCCCGCAGATCCGGTTTCTGCGTGTCTGTCAGCGGAGACAAATACGTCAGTGCATCCAGTGGTTCTTCGGTGTTGCTATCCCGGATCTCGAAATGAAGGTGTGGCCCGCCCGAACTGCCCGTGTTGCCGCTGAGTGCAATCTGTTCACCCCGCTTCACCGGGAACTGTCCTTTCTCGGGATAGAGAGTGATCTGAAAGCGTTCCTGCTCATATTGTTGCTCTTTCACCCAGTCGGCAATCTCCTTTGAGAAACTGTTCAGATGGGCATACACGCTGGTGTGGACAGTAGAAGGGTGATCCACATAGAGCGCCAGTCCGAAGCCGCCGGGCGAGACGCTGATGCGGGAGACATAACCCTCCTCGATGGCCACGACGGGTTTGTTTACGGCAAGTTGGGTCTTAAAGTCCAGACCGGAATGAAAATGATTGTTGCGG
>DFYK01000093.1:1659-16385 GCA_002383605.1 Proteiniphilum sp. UBA4084
GGCTTTTTCATTCAAACACCGTTCACCCGGTATTTGTTGAATTATTGTCGATGGAATGGAGGGGCGAAGTCCCGAAAACAGTGTCGATGATATCTTTTGCGACCTCCTTTTTTGATTTCATACCGAACGATATGTTGTTGCCGTCGCGGGAGAGGATGGTTACTTTGTTGGTGTCGCTGCCAAAGCCGGCGCCTTTGTCCCGCAGGGAGTTGAGGACGATGAAATCGAGATTTTTCTTTCCCAGTTTTTTGAGGGCATTTTGTTCTTCGTCGTTCGTTTCCAGCGCAAAACCGACGAGGGTTTGATGTGCCTCTTTCATGAGGCCGAGCGATGCCGCGATATCGGGATTGGCAGTCAGGGTGAGAATCAGTTCATCCCGATCGTTTCGTTTAATTTTTTCCTGCCATTGCATCGTGGGGCGGAAATCGGCTACCGCTGCCGAAAGGATGGCCGCATCCATCACGGGAAAGGCTCCCACTGTGGCATCCAGCATCTGCTGTGCCGATTCCACGTCGATGCGTCGTATGCCGGGATTTGTTGTCTTCAGGGCTGTAGGGCCGCTAACCAGCCACACCTCGGCCCCCCGTTTTGCACATTCCTCGGCCAGGGCAAATCCCATTTTGCCGGAAGAGAAGTTGCCAATAAAACGGACCGGGTCGATCCGTTCATAGGTGGGGCCGGCGGTAATCAGTATTTTCTTACCCTCCAGATCATTCTGTATCGCAAAAAACTGCTCGATGAGGGCCACGATATTTTCCGGTTCCTCCATTCGTCCCTTCCCTTCGAGATGACTCGCAAGCTCTCCTTCGGTGGGTTCAATGACGTGTACACCATCGCTTTTCAGCCTTTCAATATTCCGGCCTGTGGTGACATGGCTGAACATATCCAGATCCATTGCCGGCGCCACAAACACCGGCGCCTTCATGGAGAGATAGGTGGTGATCAGCATGTTGTCAGCTACGCCGTTGGCCATCTTTCCAATAGTGGAGGCAGTGGCCGGCGCCACAATCATCAGGTCGGCCCACAATCCCAGGTCCACATGGCTGTGCCAGGTTCCGTCGCCGGATGCAAAGAACTCACTGATTACAGGCCAGCCCGTAAGGGCAGACAATGTGACCGGCGTGATAAACTCCCTGCCGGCCGGGGTGATCACGATCTGCACTTCCGCTCCCTTTTTCACGAGTAAGCGGGTGAGAATGGCCGATTTGTAGGCAGCGATGCTGCCGGTAATCCCCAATACTATATGTTTCCCTTGTAACGACATATCTTATAAATAAATCACAAATATAATTTTTTTTTTACGCATACGGGCCCTTTGTCCATAATATCTACATGAATGTCTGGGTCACTGGTTTTTTATTTTATTTTTTTGCATCTAAAGAAATGGAATATTAAATATTGTTAATTCTATAAAAATATCTGGTACTATGCATTGCATAATACTTTGTTTAATGTATCTTTGTATTGTAGAAAGAAAATAAAAGAAAAAGCATGAATATCGAGAATACGCAAAGTCAGATGCGAAAAGGAGTGTTGGAATATTGCATTCTTTCCATCATCAGGCGTGGCGAGGCTTACCCGGGCGACATCATTGACGAGATGAAGAGCGCCGGGCTGCAATTGCTGGAGGGGACACTTTATCCCTTATTGAACAGGCTGAAGAATGCAGAAATTCTTACCTATCGCTGGGTTGAGAGCACCTCCGGGCCTCCCCGCAAATATTTCCGGCTCACCGAAAAAGGAACTGAATTTTACACCCTGCTCGAAACTACCTGGCAGGAACTGACCACCGGTGTAGCCACAGTAACAAGGCAAGATCAACATCCGTCATCAGAACAGATCATCTAAAAACAGAGTATTCGCATGAAGAAAGTAATCAACATTAATTTTCAGGGGCAGGTCATTGCCATCGAAGAGACCGCTTATGAGATATTGCAGCGGTACATTGAAAGCCTCCAGGACTATTTTGCGCAGGAAGAGGGTGGCGATGAGATTGTCAATGATATTGAAAGCCGTATCGCAGAACTGTTTGGCAACCGGTTGAAGCATGGTATCAATTGCATTACCGATGAGGATGTGGAATCGGTCATTTCCAGCATTGGGCGGCCCGTAGATTTCGATGCGGACTATCAGGAGCCGGCAGGGCCTCAGTCACATCATTCCGCATCGCAAGGCAGGGCCGAAGAGGCTCCTCATGCCAAAAGCGACGAACGCCGGTCGCTTTACCGCAACGACAACGATAAGATCATTGGCGGGGTTTGCAGTGGGCTGGCCCATTATTTTAAAATTGATCCGGTCTGGATGCGCATCATCTTTGTGTTGTTTTTTGGTGTCCTGTTCTGGGTCTACATTGTGTTGTGGATTGTGCTGAAGCCCAAAAAGCTGGAAACAAACGTAACCAAGCGGCTCTACCGCAATCCCAACGACCGTTTTCTGGGAGGTGTCTGCGGAGGGATCGCCGCCTATTTCAAGATCGACAGCTGGATTCCCCGTGTCCTGTTTCTGGTTCCCCTGTTGTTCAATCTGATTGGAATCTTCTCCTTTTTCCCGCTGAATCATTTTTTCGATAACTCCCATTTCAGCTGGAACATCAACTCGGGCATGGTATTGGTATACATTGTGCTGTGGGTCATCATTCCCGAAGCCAAAACAGTGAAGCAGAAGCTGGAGATGATGGGGGAGGAAGAGTACATACAGAGTATCCGCGAGAAAGTGAGCGACAATGTGTCCGGCTCCAGAACTCGCCCTGAATCCGAAAGGCCGGTCTATAGAGCCACAGAGAATGTGAAGGAAAAAACTGCCGCGACGACGGTGGTGAGCGGGCTGACGGATCAAAAAAGTGGTGAAGAGACCCTATCCGAGGATGAGATGCCTCCGCGACCACCCCTAACACCACAGCCGCCGGTGACACCCGAGCCGCCACGGCCTCCGGTGAGTGAACCGGCCAGATTTACCGAAACATCCCAACCACAGCGTTCCGGATGCCTGAATGCACTGATTCTCTTTCTGAAGATCATCTTCTTCACCTTTGTCGGCATTTTTGCACTGGTGCTGGTGGCATTGTTTGTCAGCTTCCTGTTTACCGGCGCGCAGTTTATGTCGTTGAAAGCTTTGTTCATCGATCCCGGTTACGAAACCAACCTGCTCATCCTTGCCTTGTCGCTGATTGTGCTGGTGCCGGTAGTCTCCATCATTATCTGGATTATCCGGCGGGTAATGAAAACCCGGTCGCGTCCGGTAATCGGCATTGTTGCTTCTCTTCTTTGGTTTGCCGGCCTCGCAGTGGCGGGGGTACTGGCCAAGAACATCGCAGATAAATACAGTGTGGAAAGCTCGAAAGAGTCGGTCGTTACCCTGGCACCCGTCAATTCCAACAGGCTTTATCTCGACATGCAGCCTTACACTGACGATTACGCCGAATTCAGAATGGGATATGGGTTCGACGCCGAGATCGACGAGTTGCCCTATACCACGGTGAACGAAGATTCGCTGCTGTTTAAAAACATCAATCTGCACATCAGAAAAAGTACGGACTCTCTCTTTCATGTGAGAACCATTGCTGCTTCACGGGGAAAAGATCTTCGTACTGCCAAGGCCGACGTAGCCGCGTTCAGCTATCATATCGTGCAGCAGGACTCTCTTCTGTTGTTGCCTGAATTTCTGATGGTGCCCGTGAGCCAGGGTTACCGTGACCAGAGCATCACCGTGGAGGTCTCGGTACCCTCGGGAAAAACAGTAGAAGTAAGCGAGGCGCTGGATGAATATAAAAACAACGAGCCGCCCTCGGTTGTCAGGAAAAGAATCCGAAGTTATTCCCGCACCCAATATCAGGAAAAGCCGGAAACAGCAGAAGGTCAGAAAGGTAGCGTGGTTACATACGACTCACTGTAAAACAACTTTTTTATCTATTCTTAATAACTTTCATTGTGAATCGGGGGGCTGTCTGTGATGGATGGCCCTCTTTTGGTGTAAATCCAAAATTTCAGAAATTAATTTGAATTATTCCTAAGATGGTTTATCTTTGTCTTGCCCGATTATCATGAAGGTGAGGTGCCAGTTCTCTTATTGCATGCACCGTACATACTAAAGAAAAGGGAATGAAACATTCGTTATTATTCAGAAAATCAAACATCCATTATTTCATGTCGGCAGTAGGGATCGCGATCCTGCTGCTGTCATGTTCGTCCGTCCAAAACCAATCAGCCAGGGAACCGGTCGATTATGTGAATCCCTACATGGGAAATATCAGTCATTTGCTGGTGCCTACCTTCCCCACCATCCATCTGCCCCACAGCATGTTGCGCGTGTATCCCGAACGGCGTGATTTCACCGGCGACGTGCTGGAAGGACTCTCCATCGTGGTCACCAGCCACCGGGGAAGCTCGGCATTCAACCTGAGTCCTTTTTACGAAAGCAGGAAAGAGCTGAAGCCCGTCGTTGCCTACAGTTACGACAATGAAAAGATCACTCCCTATTCTTACTCGGTTTACCTGGATGATGAGGGAATCTCGGTTGAGTACGGACTTTCTCACCAATCTGCGATCTACGAGCTTCTTTTCGAAAAAGAGGAAGCAGTCAGTGTGGCGCTTAATTCCCGAAGGGGAGAGCTTACCTGGGACGGGACTGCCTTCTCGGGATTTCAGCTGATCAAGAACGACACGAAAGTATATCTCTACCTGCTACCCGAGCAGTTGCCGGAGAGTGTATCGCTGTTGGAAGAGGGAACACTGGTGAACAAAACATCCGCAGCCGGCAGAAATGCATGCCTCATCATGAGCTACCCCGCCGGCAGCAAAAAGCTCACCCTGCGCTATGGAATTTCTTTTATCGATGTAGCGCAGGCACAAAAGAACATGGAGCGCGAATTGAATGGAAAAGACCTGGCTTCTCTCCGTGAAACTGGTCGCAAAGTATGGAACGAAGCCTTGAATAAGATTCAGATATCGGGCGGCATGGAAGACGACAAAACGGTCTTTTATACCTCGTTGTACCGCTGCTTTGAGCGACCGGTATCCATTTCGGAAGATGGACGTTATTACAGTGCTTTCGACGGAAAAATACACGAGGATGGGGGACGCCCGTTTTATACCGACGACTGGATCTGGGACTCCTACAGGGCACATCATCCGCTGCGTGTGCTGATTGATCCGGAAAGAGAACAGGATATCCTGCAATCTTTTGTGCTGATGGCAGAGCAGATGGAGCATTTCTGGATGCCTACCTTCCCGGAAATTACCGGCGACAGTCGCCGCATGAACTCCAATCATGGTGTCGCCTCGGTGCTGGATGCCCATCGCAAGGGACTCGACAATTTCGATTTGGAAAAGGCATACCTTGCCGCCAAGGGTGCGATCATGGACAAGACCCTGGCTCCCTGGTCGGGTAAGCCGGCAGGAGAGCTGGATCAATTTTATAAGGAACATGGATATATACCGGCATTACGCGAAGGGGAGGAGGAAACCATTCCCGAGGTACATGGTTTCGAGCGGCGTCAACCTGTCGCTGTGACCTTGGGTACCTCCTACGATCAATGGTGTCTGGCTCAGCTGGCGAAAGAGCTGGGACTGACAGATGATTATAACTATTTTATGGAGGCATCCTTTAACTATCGCAACCTCTACAACAAGGAGACCGGTTTTTTCCATCCCAAAGATAAAAACGGAGCATTCATCCAGCCCTTCGACTATCGCTATTCCGGCGGAATGGGTGCACGGGGTTACTATGGAGAAAACAACGGATGGATTTACCGTTGGGATGTACAACACAATATTCCCGACTTGATCGACCTGATGGGAGGAAAGGAGCAGTTTGTCCACAATCTGGATCAGATGTTTGTCACACCTTTGGGAAAGAGCAAGTATGATTTTTACAGTCAGCTGCCCGACCATACCGGCAACGTGGGACAATTCTCCATGGCCAATGAACCCTCCCTGCACATCCCTTATCTGTATAACTATGCCGGTGCACCCTGGAAGACCCAGAAACGAATCAGAAACTTGATTCACGAGTGGTTTCGCAACGATCTGATGGGTGTGCCCGGAGATGAAGACGGGGGAGGAATGTCTTCTTTCGTCGTCTTCTCGCAGATGGGCTTTTATCCTGTCACGCCAGGAAGTCCGGAGTACAGCATCGGCAGTCCCTTCTTCAATCATGTCCGGATTGATCTGGGAAATGGGAATTTTTTTGAAATTGAAGCGGTCAACAATGCGCCTGAGAATAAATATATTCAGTCGGCCATATTGAACGGGAAGCCCATGAACAAGCCCTTCATCCACCACGACGAGATCATGAAAGGCGGAAAGCTTGTGTTTGAAATGGGTGACAAAGCCAACCGGAACTGGGGAATAGAAAACAAAGTAAAATAATTTGAAATCAAATGGCAAAACAATACAACAAAGCCTATATTTTTGGCATTACCCTGGTAGCCACGTTGGGGGGATTGCTTTTCGGATACGATACGGCCGTGATATCGGGAGCGGAGAAATCGATTGAAGCCTATCTGATCAGACCATTGGGACTGAATTCGTTGATACATGGCGCCACGGTCTCGAGCGCTTTGATCGGATGTATCCTTGGCGGGATCATTTCAGGACTTTTATCAAACCATTGGGGCCGGAAGAAAACATTGATATTTGCTTCCCTGTTATTTTTTGTCTCCGCTTTGGGTTCCGGCTATCCCGAGGCATTCTTCTTCACCAAGGGAGAACCCTCCATCACCTTGCTACTGACATTCAATTTCTACCGGGTTATCGGAGGAATTGGCGTTGGTTTGGCATCGGCTGTCTCTCCCATGTACATCAGTGAAATTGCACCTGCAAATATCCGGGGACGTCTGGTATCGTTCAACCAGTTTGCCATCATCTTCGGCATGTTGGTGGTCTACTTCGTCAACTGGGGGATCGCTCTTGGACAAAGTATCGAATGGATCAACGACATTGGCTGGCGATATATGTTCCTTTCCGAATCCATTCCGGCCGCCTTGTTCGGCATCCTGTTATTTTTTGTTCCGGAGACACCGAGATACCTTCTCCTTTCAAATAAAGACGAGAAGGCGCAGTCGGTGTTAAAGAAGCTCTACGCAGACAGGGAAATGTCGCAGACCATTTTTCAGGAGATAAAACAATCCGTCGGGCAGGCCACAAGCCGGGGAAAACTATTTTCCTATGGCAAAGTAGTGATTGTGATCGGCATCCTGCTCTCCGTCTTTCAACAGTTTGTCGGCATCAATGTGGCGCTGTATTATGCGCCGCGCATTTTTGAGAGCATGGGCGCGGCAAAAGATGCATCCATGCTCCAGACCATCATCATGGGGCTGGTGAATGTTCTCTTTACGGTGGTAGCGATCCTGACCGTGGATAAGTGGGGCAGGAAACCGTTGCTCATCACCGGTTCCATCGGCATGGCGGTCGGCATGTTTGCCATCTCCGTGTTGGCATTCAACGACATCATCGGCATCAGTACGCTGGTGTTCATCATCATTTACACTGCTTCGTTCATGATGTCGTGGGGCCCGATATGTTGGGTGTTGATCTCCGAAATCTTTCCGAATAAGATCAGGGGACAGGCCGTTGCCGTTGCCGTGGCTTTTCAATGGTTTGCCAACTACCTGATTTCCTCCACCTATCCTGCCATGATGGAGTTCAGCGGAGGGATGACCTACGGCTTTTATGGACTCATGGCCATCCTGTCCGCGCTCTTTGTCTGGAAAATGGTTCCCGAAACCAAAGGGAAATCATTGGAGGAGATGGAGAAATTATGGGTAAAGAAAAAATAATCACAAAAATATTGGTTTTCGTTTAAAAAAACTTCTATCTTTGCATCCGCAAATAACAAGAGGTGCGCAGGCATCTCTTTTATTTGGGGAGCGGGCAGCGGCCCTTTTTAATCCCGAAAATTTTGAACGCCCGGATGGCGAAATTGGTAGACGCGCTAGTTTCAGGGACTAGTGTTGGTTACAACGTGCAGGTTCGAGTCCTGTTCCGGGCACTTTCGCGCAGGTGGTGAAATTGGTATACACGCTACTTTGAGGGGGTAGTGCCGGTTACGGCGTGTGAGTTCGAGTCTCATTCTGCGCACATTACATTTTAAACCGTTGTTTTTCAGAAACTTCCAGATTCATGTAGTGAAATCGTACATCAAAAACTACGTGGGCGACAAGCGATTTTCTCCTAATCACAAGATATTTGGCGATTTTTTGTTGCCTTATCCAATGTAAACCTGTCAATCCGCGCTTCAATATCTGCCGAAGAAACCATTGCTTTATCCTGAGGATATATATTGAGTGGCGAATGGCTGAGTTTGTACAAGTCGGCCAGTGAAATCCATGAAAACTGAGCAGCGTAGCTGAAAGTACGCAATGCGGAAACCCTCACGTCATCCCGGTTATCATCATTGTTTTCGGCGATCATTTCGGGCTTCCATCCAAACAGATGGTGTTGCAAATCTTTCACCCTTTGGAGGCTTTTCATTGCGGCCAACAGCATCTCTATAATATTTGTATACTCGTAGCAGTTATAGCTTTCGCTCACCGTCTCGCCGGTATTGATATTGTATTTGGGACGGGGATTTAATATCCTGCCATTTTTCCAATCCTCGTAGCTCGTGTATTTCCAAATTTTTTTTCATCTCGAACTATTCATTTTTACCATTTTATCTCTACCAAAATTCCATCGGGGTCATTCTCAAACTTCAACAGGCAGGTGCCCGATATTTCGTCCCACGCATGTTCAGCATTCGTGATCACTTCGCCTGCAGGGTTCTTTACCACAACCCCGGAAGGTTTTTTGGGAAGTAAAACACGACTTACATTATTGGTTTCGAGCGGACTTTTTGCAACAGACGAGTAATACCCTCTTTTAGAAACCTCGTCATATATCCGCGAAGCGCCACATAGTACAGCCGGTTTACTTTTGCTTTTTATAAACTCCACGTTGTAGAGGTATGCTTGTTCACCGGGAGAGACCGATTTTTCAGTCAGTACGGGCAGGGCAGGGTCAAAAAGATCAATAAACACTCCCTTCAAAGTCATGGGTTCATTTGAAACACTCTCATCCATCACCGCAGCAATAATATAGGGCCCGCGTTCCAGGTATAAGCTGTTTTTTGTTTCAAGTGTACCCTTGTTGGGCGTTGTTTCAAATGCTTTTTTTATTGTCTCAAAATAGTTTGCATCATTGTTCGCATGCAGTACAAACTCCTTGGGCTCTTCACGTATCACGTATACCTTGCCTTTGCCGCAGGCATACTCACCCGTACCCGGAGTGTCAGTGCCCAGTTTCATTAATCCAAAAAGATGTTGTGAGGGCGCTTGGTAGCTGTTTTCTTTGCTGTTCCACCATTCCATCACTGTCTGATAGGGATCAATGTCCTTGCCACAATAAACCAGTACACCTCCATCCTTCACCCAGTCGGCTATAAACTGATGATACTCAGGCTTCATTGGCTTCATGTTGGCATATGACATCACCAGAACCTTCATATCTTTCCATGTATCAGGATACCCCACATTCTCGATATGTACGGTACTCACAGGTATTCCCCTTTTCAACAAGGGCAGTGTCTGGCCGTAGAAGTTGGAAAACTGCGGATCATCATATCCGTCGTGCGTGGGAAAACGCTGGAACATGAGTGAGTTCGACATCAGCACACCAATGCCATGAGAACCGCTTACCTTATTTTCAGAGCGGGGCATGTCGTTGAGCGTGTTGATCATCACCTGCATCTGCGTGGAGTAAAAGTGCGGGATCCGTGCCTTCGAAGTACATGTGTCACATGTCTTGTATAAACCCTCATAAATACGATCGGGCCAGGGCATCACCTCATAATCTGCAATCATGGGATAAAGCAGTTGCGCAGAGAAGGTAGCCTGATAATTTTTTTTGTAATCCACCCAGTCGCGGGGCCAGTCCTCAATGGGGTCTGTCAGGAAAAACATCTTTCGTCCCGTGGGGCGTGTCATCGACTCCATTGAACCATATTCCAGGAAGGCATTTTCAAATACACGTTCCTTTTTTTTTCCATCAAAATAGGTCGGTTCGCGTGAAGTACCGGTCCACACCTGTGCAATATAACCATCCATGGCGGGTAACGAGGCAAGGTTTGCTTCAGGACTTACTATCTGCCACGATGAGTAGTTCACCAGCGAATGGGTGGGCACGTAACAGCGCACATTCATCCCTTTGCTCTTTCCATACGCTTTGGCAAAAGTAAACACTTCATCCAGGGCGCGGTAATACAAATGATATTTCAGTTTATTGGCAAGATAGGTGTTCTCGGGCGATTCATGCTGTGGCCGCCACGAAAAGCCGTAATATTCTTCCCACTCGCGTTTGAATGCTTCACTGTATCCGGCACGCATCCAAAACTCGGGCTCTTCCATATAAATTGCATCAATACCGGCATCAATGACCTTCTTCACATGTTTCTGCTTGATGTATTCGATAAAATTCAATGAGGGCACAATATAGGGTACCATTCTGCCATGCCATATCGTATCTCCCTTCACCGTTTTTTGTCCTTCGTCGAGGTGCCGCTTTCCGTCCCATTCTCCTGTGAAGTAATCCTGATAATTGCCCCATGCAATACCGGTCATAAAATGAGTAGTGTAACCACGGTCACGCCATGTCTGCACCCGCTCCTCGAAAGTCATTGCAGGCCGTCCATCCCTTGCGGGCCTGTCGCCGGCACCATACACGATTGCTACATCCGCCCTCACGTCTGTGACCGGTTTCCACTGACCCGACGTCAGAAACGCTGTTTTTTCTTTGCCGCCATCCTTGCCGAGCTGATTTTGACTCTGGCAGGCCACGATACCCAAAGCAACAAGCATGGTAGATAGAAACATTGCAGTTTTCATAGATTTATTTTTATGATACTTATTTTACCATCCAAAACGGGATACTTGCACTTTATTCTTGTATTTCAATAACAATAAGATTATTTTTCCAAAAATACATAACTTTTCATGAATATCAGATGTTTTACTTATTCTAAACCTCACCCGTACATTGACCTGAAAACAATATTTTATTTTTAATTCCTCAAACTATATTTTGTTTACGCTGTAGAGGTTGGCAAATGTAAATTCACCGTGCTCAACGGTCGTGTTTTCGTTGATCAGTTCAAAGTTATGTTGAATTATTGATCTTGCGAAAATTAACAAATTCTTAACTTTTATTTTATCGATTTGTAATAATAATAAGCTCACTTTGCAGGATCTATAAAACAATATTCAATTTAAATTAATTGGTATAGGCGCTTAAGCCGCCCATTTTTTGTAATTGATTTACAGCAATTTATAGAATTTGAACTTCGGTTAATGATGATCAAACTGCATATCATGTGCAAAATGTGTCGATACGAAAAATATAAAAATTCATAAACATTTGAATATCAGTTATATAGAAATATGCAAACAAATATATTAGTGCGGTCTAAACGCCTAACCTAATAAATTAATATGACGAAAAGAAGGATCATTCAATTATTGTTTTTTTTAGGGGCAAGCTTTATAATGAGAGCTCAAGAAATACATCCAATGCTCGAAAATCCTAGACACGGAAAAACATACGTAATCTCTCATAGAGGCTATCACAAAGATATTCCGGAAAATACACTGGCAGCGTATAAAAAAAGTATCGATATAGGATGTGATTTTATAGAAATTGATGTAAGAGAAACAAAGGATAAAAAATTTGTAAGTATGCACAATGCAACTGTCGATGCTTACGCATCCGGAATAACACGGCATGTACAAGACATGACTCTCAAGGAGTTAAAAGAACTCGATATTAGCAGCAAATTTGGGGACACATATAAAAATGAGAGAATTTCAACATTAGAAGAAATTTTGATGCTCTGTAAAGACAAGATCGGAATATATCTAGACTTTAAAGCTGGTAATTTTGAAGAAGTATATAGAATAATAAAAAAATATGATATGTTGTCCCAAGTTGTCTGGTATATGCCTTCCAATCATTTCCTTCAGATATACAAAATGAATACAGAATTTAAAGGAATACTTTTCATGCCAGATCCCGTAAATGATCAAGATTTACAGACATTATTTCAAGTAGGCAATTTTCATTTTATTGCATCGGCTGTAGGTAGAATATCGAAGGACCTTATTGAGCAAGCTCACAAAAATAACATAAAAGTCTTCGTTGACGATAAAAATGGCGGATTAGAAGAATGGGAATGCTTAATCAACAAAATCGGTGTTGATGGTATTCAGACTGATGAACCAATTGAACTTATCGAACAAATAAAGGAGCAAATTAAATACAGGTCATCGCCTTGTTGCTTTTTAAACGTCGCGAATCATAATGACTGAGTTCGTGGCCTTTTCTTCGTGGCCCAGGTTAAAATAAGAAAATTCCTCATACTTTATGTTTGACTAAAGTTTGAGGAATCGAGTAGGGGAAAGAGTGGTCACTTTTAATATAAGAAAGAGAATTTTTGGCTATTTATTTGATATGATTGCATCTGCTCCTATTTCACGAGCCTTTTTTGTTATCTGCTCTAAACTCCATTTGTCATTGGTGTCTTTACATGTGATTTGAGCAAACTCAATATATTCTACTGCAGGTTTATTAGTCATAAAAACATCAATCTTTGTTTCTGCATTTTTTTGGGGATAAGTTTGTATTNNTATTAATATCTCCACCCCAGATAAAAATTGTTTCATCTGTTTTCTCTTGTTTTTGTTGAGCGTATAAATTTTCTGTTCCTATTTCACATAGTGTCAAGAATAAAAAGTATAGCAATACTATTTGTTTCATTATTCTGCTAGTTTTTTAGGTTGTAGCTAATGATTCACGTATTATCGATGAGCTGGATTTTTAGTACTAACGCTGATACGAGCCTTTCAGCCCGCTTGTTGCCAATACGATGTTGGTGGCGGGTATACGTTTACCCATTCTTTGATCCTGTCGCCAGGGTATAGTCAACCGGTTCCGATCCCCAGATCTCCTGTTTATCCCTGAAGTTCTCTTCCCAGAATTCTGACATGCATTTTTTTGATTTATTTTTCTTTATCTGCGAACATAACTGACCGAAGAAAATTTTCAAATTGAATAATTGATTTATTTAAACAATTATCAAGTAGCTTTGCTTTCTGTTGGGTCGGGTTATTTAAATTTGCTGTGTAATAATAATCACCCGATTTCATTTGTTGTGACTCGTTGTACTCTGAAGCATTCACTTCAAATTCGTTTTCGTATTTTTTTCCGTGGTAATTAATAAGAACATGAATTGTTGCAATTGCATCCACATTCATTTTTGTATTTCCTGTTAGTAAAGTCATGCCAATGGATGTCGCTGCCTGTTCTCTTATTTTTAAATCCATTAGGGTAACTTCAATATCCATTTGATCCTTTGAGTATGCATTGAATTTACTCGAAAAGTATGAACTCCATATTTTTTTAAAAGCAGATGCAGACGCATATTTATAGGAACTGTTTTTCATTGTCTCGGAGCCATTTTTTAGCACTGAAACATAGGGTATAAATCCATCAGAAACATATGAAGCCAATGTGTAATTAGCTTTAATATTCCTGTTCTCGGCCAATAACATTGTTTGATCACTTAAATTGGTCTGTAACGGTATGGTAACTGAACACGAGGTTAAAGCTACGGCGACTATCAGAAAGTAAAAAATCTGTTTCATGTGTTTTTTATAATTTAGTTAATAATCTGTTTCATTGATATAACATCAGAAATCATTGTGGCTTTTCCTGTTTTCCTATTATTTTAAAAAATAGTTTACGTGTGTTTGATGTACCCCATGAAGTTTTCTATAAAAGAAAAAAGTCATGTCAGCATCACATATCAGATAAACCAACCCTTTGTTTACTTGAATAAAATTACAGACTACAAGTTTAGTTAATTTTTTGGCAACTTTCTATTTTTTGGCTCATATTTTAGCTCATATTTTCGCCTATCATCGTTGAATATATTCAGAAGAAGTTATCGTTAACAGGGAAGGCAATTAAATTACTGGAATCCCCAAGCTTTTTAAATAATTGAACGTTGGATCGTAATACTCTGGCTTTCGGGTCAGGTCTTCTGTATCACCATTGGGAACAACAATGATCATGCCTTGCCTGGCTCTGGTTAGCAACACACGGTAGGCATTGATCAGATATTGTTTTCTCTCTTCTTTATTGATATTTAGCCATTTATTTCCTCTAAATTCATATGTATTCCATCCGTCGTTAGAATACCGCAAATCGCCATCCCAAGCAATACAGGCCCAATCCAACTCCAATCCCTGTACCTGAAATTCTGTTGCTACATCTTCCAAAAAGTAAGAGGAACGCACATCATCTTTCCCATTTAAGAACCAGTGAATTGGATCCATCGGCGATTTCACATCAATTGCATAGGGTTTAAGTCTCTGCGCTTGGGAAGAAACCACTATGCCGTACCTTTCACTACCTCTGGCCTTTTCTTTCAGCCACTGTTTTGCCTTTTTCAGATCACGTGTCAATACGATAGGATACTTCTCACTAATTTGATTGAACGATTCAATTGCTTTATCCACTTGCATATCCAACAGATTCTTCACAAAAAGAGAAAGGTTTTCAGCTCTAAATGAACGCATCGAGACTGATAAATGCAAATCGTGATTGAGGTGTACCTCGGTTACATTGTGCAATGCTGCAATTGCATCAGTTGCTGCATACTCAGAATCAGTTAAATTTGGAGATATATGGATACTCCAATGT
>DFYK01000034.1 GCA_002383605.1 Proteiniphilum sp. UBA4084
CAATCTCCCGGTAAGTCAACCGGCTGAGGGTGCTAAGCTGGTTGTTTTGTGCCTTGATCTTCCTCAGTAAATCTGTCTCATCCGCTGTCAGGAAAACGGCTCTCTGATCCGGATTAGACTCTCCTGCCTGTAGCGCTGTCTTTTGGGCTCCCTCACGCCATATGGCAATCTCTGCCCTTTTGATGCTGTTTTCCTCCATGATGGAGAAAAGGTTGGGCAGAAACAAGCGGGTATAGTAATAACCGCTTGTAAAACCGGTAATAATAAAATAGATCAGCAGCGAGATGATGACTGTTCCGGCAAAGTTGCAATTCATTGTGTTGCAGTTGCTGTTTACGAGAATATTGTCGGCTATGCTTTGCAGGTAGCCGGGAATATTTGTCAGTTGTGTCAGCGTAACGCCAATGATGATCTTTGTCAGCCAGTCCGAGACATCTTCCAGATTTGTGTTGGGCGTATACTTCGCCGTGCGCCCTCCATCTCCCCGTGGATCATAGTTTCGGTTCAACCTGGGTATTCCGAAGAGAAAACCAAAGAGCACACCCACCAGCAATGATGCCAGTGAGAGGATAAGCAACAAACCAAAGAAGTCCCAGTAAGTCCGGGATACAGCTGCTCCGGCAAAGCAGGCCCCTATGCCGGCGATCACGATAGCCAAAGGCCACAAATGAACAGGCCGGAAAATGTCAGGCTGAGCATTCTTGTCGGTCATCGTTTTTCAATCAGGATTGTTTCACTTTCCCTTTGCCGCGGACAGACGTGAAGCCTGTTTTACCCGGGCAAATCCAAATCCTGCAAAGCAGGTAAGCCAGAACCGCTACAGCTTCAGAATTGCTGTGCAGCAGATTACGTTACATATGCCATGCAAGTTAGACGAATCTTTTGAAACAAACAACTTTCAGGAGAAAATTTTTATGACAGGGACCCTTTTAAAGAAGAAGTGATGACCTCTTGATAACGGCCCGATTGAAACAGAACTCTTTCCGTGTACAAAATAAATTCCGTACATTTGCGGACAGAAATAAACAGGTATGTTAAACAAAAGCAACGATACACCCATTTATCTGCCGGCAGTGCTGGATTTTGTCACCATTGCCGTGGAAATTTCCTCTTTTCTTGAAAGTGATGAATCGATTTCGCGTGACGAGTGGATCGACAGAATATTGAAGATGCTTCCCCTGTTATACGTGAAAGCTTCTCTTCTGCCTGAGACCTTCCCGTTGGACGATGAACCGCCCGCTACCTTCGTGCGGGAGGAAGATTACGTGCGTGTATCGGCTCGCATTGCGGATATCATGGGTGAAGAAGATATTTATCTGGATGTGTTTGTAGATGATATGAAATACAGCGATACGCCGGTGAGGGCGACTGTGTCTGAGAATATCGCCGATATCTACCAGGATATACGGAATTTCGTCTCGGTATATCAGTTTGAACTGACCGGCCAGATGCAGGATGCAATCTTTATTTGTAGAGAGAATTTCCTGTTGTACTGGGGTCAGAAGCTCGTGAATGTTTTGCGTCCGCTGCACACACTGAAAAGCCGCGAAACCGGGAAAGAAGGAGAAGTAGAGGATTTAAACGAGGATGATCTGTGGGATTAAAAATTACGAAAGAACAGATAGCAGAGTTGCCGGTGGAAAAGTTCAACGGCAACATTGTGGTGATAGATCATGAAGAGGAAATGTCGGATGCCCTGCACTACCTCTCTTCACAGCCGGCCCTGGGATTTGACACCGAGACGAAACCGGCTTTCAAACGAGGACAGTTACATAAAGTAGCGTTGTTGCAGCTTGCTACCGAAGATGCCTGTTACTTGTTCCGCCTGAACAAGATAGGATATCCCGACGGGCTGGAGGCAATCATGATCAATCCGGATATCCGGAAGATAGGCCTTTCGTTGCGTGATGATTTTGCCGCCATTCACAAACGTTCTGCCCGTAGTCCGGAAAATTTTATCGATCTGCAGCTCTTTGTGGATAAGTTTGGTATTGAAGACAACAGCCTGCAAAAAATTTATGCGCTCCTCTTTGGAAAAAAAATCTCCAAGAGTCAGCGTCTTTCAAACTGGGAGGCACCCCTGCTCACCCCCGCGCAACAATCTTACGCTGCCATCGATGCCTGGGCATGCCTGCGTATTTATAATCATTTAACCAAAGATTTCCGATGAACGAACAGAACGTAATTGTGTTGCGACCCGGAAAAGAAGAGTCCTTGAGACGGTTTCACCCTTGGGTCTTCTCAGGAGCCATTGCAAGCAAACCCGACCTGCTCGCAGAGGGCGACGTGGTGCGCGTGGTTGCTTCAGACGGCAACTTTCTGGGTGTGGGTCATTATCAGATTGGCAGCATTGCTGTGCGCATCCTCTCATTTCACGACGTGCCGGTAGATACCGCTTTCTACGCCGCAAATATTGAGCAGGCATACCGTCTGCGGCAGACATTGCAGCTCATGCGCCCCGATAACAACACCTTCAGGCTGATTCACGGAGAGGGGGATCACCTTCCCGGACTCATTATCGATGTCTATGGCCGTACAACTGTAATACAGGCACATTCGGTGGGAATGCACAAAGACCTGAACCTGATTGTGACTGCTTTGAAACAGGTGCTGCCGGAAGGTTTGGCGGAACATATCTTCTATAAATCGGAAGGGACATTGCCCTATAAAGCGGGTCTCAATGCTGCGGATACCTACCTTTTGGGAGGAGAACAGGTGCAGGATATTGCACTGGAAAACGGATTGAAGTTTCATATCGACTGGCTCAAGGGGCAGAAGACGGGCTTTTTTATCGATCAGCGGGACAACCGCACGCTGCTCGAGCAATATGCCGAAGGCCGGCACGTGTTGAACATGTTTTGCTATACAGGCGGCTTCTCTGTGTATGCCCTGCGTGGCGGCGCAGTATTGGTAGACTCGGTGGATAGTTCTCCCAAAGCGGTGTCGCTGACCGGTCGGAATGTTGTGCTGAACTTCGGTGAAGAACCAAGACACAACGCCGTGGCCGACGATGCTTTTAAGTTTCTCAAGCGGGTGCAGGAAGGTAAATATGACCTCATCGTGCTCGACCCGCCGGCATTTGCCAAACATCGCGGCGCCATCAACAACGCGTTGCAGGGATATAAGAAACTCAACCTTTCCGCCATAGAGAAGTTGGCTCCAGGGGGGCTTCTTTTCACCTTCTCCTGCTCGCAGGCGATTACAAGGGATCAATTCAGACTCGCCGTCTTCAGCGCTGCCGCCATCTCCGGACGACGGGTGAGGATCCTGCATCAGCTGACCCAACCTGCCGATCATCCGGTCAACATATATCATCCGGAGGGAGAATATCTGAAAGGATTGGTGTTATGGGTAGAATAAACCGGAAAAAATGTTTAAAACTATTTAAAGGGAGGTTTTTTAGTTAAATATCGTAAAATATTGAATTTTTCTGCTTGAAAGTTATGTTTTATAACACAAAAGCGTTTATATTTGCAACGTGTTTTTCATGGTATTAGATTTAAGGTTAACAATGAAGATTGGTTGTCGTGAGACAACCTTTCCTTTTTTATAGCCGGTTCATTTCTGTACGGTTATTTCATCCATTATTCCCGACTCTTTTTATTTTCACAAATTATAATGTGCGGATTTGCGACAAATGGTCGCTTTATTGTTATTTTTGTACTGAAACTGAAATCAAAATGGATTTCCGCACAATCATACAGATTCCCCGATCGGATATACCCGTCACGCATTCTTCCCGGATTTTGCTTTTGGGATCCTGTTTTTCTGCCCATATGGGGCATCAGCTTTTGCAGCACAAGTTCAGGGTAGACATGAACCCGTTTGGCATCCTGTATAACCCGTTTTCCATTTCCCGGGCCATCAGCAGGTTATTGAAAGCCGTACCCTTTTCGGAAACCGATCTTGTATATCACAATGGATTGTATCACAGCCTGATGCATCATGGTGAATTTTCCGATGCCAACATGCAGAAATGTCTGCAAAAAATAGATGACCGGTTTGAATATGCAGCAGGCGAAATACGCCGCATCACACATTTTTTCATTACTTTTGGTACAGCCCGTGCCTATCGTTGGGGAGAAAGCGGAGATATCGTCGGAAACTGCCATCAGATTCCCGCGGACCGGTTTATCCCGGTACGTCTGTCAGTAGAGGAAATTGTGGAAGAGTGGAGCGCAGTGATCGCTTCTGTTAAAAAGGAAACCCCCCATGTCCGGTTTCTGTTCACTGTGAGTCCCGTTCGTCACTGGAAGGACGGAGCTCATGAAAATCAACTGAATAAATCGATTCTCCATCTGGCCATCGACGCTTTGCAACAATACTTTCCCGATGAGGTGCGTTATTTTCCTGCGTATGAGCTGATGATGGACGAATTGCGCGATTACCGCTTTTATGGGAACGACATGATGCATCCCTCGTCCCTGGCAACGGCATATATATGGGAACGATTTTCAGAAACCTTTTTCCCTGAAGAGACGAGAAGTATCAACGCCGAATGGACTCAAATAAGAAGTGGACTCGATCATCGGCCGTTGCATCCCGAATCTGCGTCGTTTTCCGCTTTCAAAGCAGCATTATCCCATAAACTCGAAGTATTTGCTGCACGATATCCGGAGATATCGTGTGAAGAGGAGAGAAATCTTCTGCAATCCAAATAAAGTAAATCATGACTTATACCATTCAACAAATAGCATCTATCCTGGGTATTAAGCCAGAGAAAATGCATCCTGCCGAAATAAGCACGCTGCTTACAGACAGTCGTAAGCTGATGTATCCAGCAGAAACACTCTTTTTTGCACTCGAAACCAAAAATAATGACGCGCATGCTTTTGTGAGCGAACTATATGCCCTCGGTGTCCGCAATTTTGTGGTCACCAAAATGATGTCTGACTGGGAGCAATTTAGTGACACCAACTTTCTGAAAGTAAAGAACAGTCTTTCAGCGCTGCAAAAAATTGCCGCTCATCACAGAGCTAAATTCGATATTCCGGTAATCGGTATCACCGGAAGTAACGGAAAAACAATCGTGAAGGAGTGGCTTTATCAGCTTTTGGATAAGGATTATAACATTGTTCGTTCGCCCCGGAGCTATAACTCACAAATAGGTGTGCCGTTGTCGGTGTGGCAACTTGATGAACAGTCTGAACTCGGTATTTTTGAAGCAGGCATCTCGATGCCCGATGAGATGGAATATCTGGAGCCTGTGATCAGGCCGACCATCGGCATACTGACAAAGATAGGGGAAGCGCACCAGGAAAATTTCACTTCACTGCAACAGAAATGCCAGGAGAAGTTGGAACTGTTTGTCAATTGCAATGTCTTCATTTATGATGAAGATAACGACCTGGTGTCGGGTTGCGTGGACATGATGGTCCTCTCCCAGAAAGCTTTTTCATGGTCCCGAAAAAACAGTGATGCACACTTGTTTATCTCTGACATTGAGAAAATGGAAAACAGCACTACCATCCGCTATTCGTTTCTCGATTTTGAATATTCCATCGTGATTCCTTTTACCGATGAGGCTTCCATCGAAAATGCAGTCAGTTGCCTGGCAGTAGCGCTCTATTTGCACATCCCCCCCTCGGACATTTCTGAGCGCATGATGCAGCTGGAGCCGGTAGCCATGCGTCTGGATGTACGACGAGGAAAGAATGACTCCCTGATCATCAATGACACCTACAATTCGGATATCAACTCCATAAAGATTGCGCTCGATTTTCAACAACAGCGCCGTATGGACCGTCCGTTAAAAAAGACAATCATCCTGTCTGACATCCTTCAAACGGGAATGTCTCCGCGTTCTCTTTACAAGAAGGTGGCCGATATGGTGGAACAAAGCGGTTTGGAAAAAATCATTGGTATCGGGCAGGATATATCTGCCAATGCCAGTGTTTTCAATATCAGAGAAAAGTCGTTTTTTCAGTCCACTGAAGAGTTTGTTCGGTCGGGCGACTGGAAGAATATGCACGAAGAGCTGGTTTTGTTGAAAGGAGCCCGCAAGTTTCATTTCGAGCAGATTAGTCTCCTTTTGGAGGAGCGTATCCATGAAACGGTGATGGAAGTAGATCTCGATGCTGTCGTGCATAACTTTAACTTCTACAAATCGCGGGTAGAACCCAATATGAAGTTGGTCTGCATGGTGAAAGCCAACGGATATGGTGCCGGAGCTGCAGAGATCGCTAAAACGTTGCAATACCATCGCTGCGATTATCTGGCTGTGGCAATAGCCGAAGAGGGTATGATGCTGCGGAAGGAGGGTATCTCTCTGCCTGTGATTGTCCTCAATCCCGAAGTGAATGGTTTCGAAGAACTTTTTGCAAACGACCTGGAACCCGAAGTGTATAACTTCCGCATTCTCGCGGCTTTTATCAAAGAAGCCGAAAGAAGAGGCATTACCCGTTACCCGGTACATCTGAAAATAGACTCCGGCATGCACAGGCTGGGTTTCCTTCCGGAACAGATACCGGAACTGGTTCAAATTCTGAAGTCACAAAAGGGATTGAGGGTGCATTCTGTATTCTCTCATCTCTCGGCCAGTGAAAGCTGGCTCTTCGATGAATTTACCCATCAGCAGATGGATACATTCAAGCAAGCTGCCGTTGAAATAGAAGAAGGTCTGCAATACGGTGTCTATAAACATATTTTGAATTCGGCAGGAATGGAACGTTTTCCCGGAACACACTGGGATATGGCCCGACTGGGTATTGGACTTTACGGTATAAGCGCCAGCGGTCTGAAAGGATTAAAAAATGTCTGTACACTCAAGACAACCATTTTGCAAATAAAACAGGTTTCCTCAAACGAGACCGTTGGCTATGGGCGCAAAGAAAAACTGGAACGCGATGCACAAATTGCCACAATCCGCTTCGGATACGCCGATGGTCTCGACAGGCAGTTCGGTAACAGAAAGGGTAGGGTACTCATCAACGGATATTATGCACCCATCGTGGGAAATGTATGCATGGATCTCTGCATGGTGGATGTAACCGATATACCGGCCAGGGAAGGTGATACGGTCGTCCTTTTTGGTGAAGGACTCTCGGTGGTTGATCTGGCTGAAAGCATCGGTACCATTCCCTATGAGATACTCACGTCTGTCTCACCCCGGGTGAAACGTGTCTATATAAAGGAATAATTGCCTGGGAGCCGCTCAGAAGCCATCCGACCAGAGTTGATCAGTTTTAGGTAAGAATCAAAAAAATATCCCGATTCCTTAGAATCGGGATATTTTTAATTATGTCTTGTTGTGATTAGTCAACGAAGAAAATTGCAACGCGGTTCCAGTCGTTTTCTGCATAAGGCTGTTCAGTGTCACCCTTCCAGTCAATGGATATGCGATCGCTGTTGATTCCATATTCGCTGGTCAATGCATCGGCAACTGCTCTTGCGCGTCTTTCAGACAGTGCGAAGTTGTACTCGGGAGTACCGGTCTGTTTGTCGGCGTAAGCTACGATGTTTACTTTTGCGTTTTCGTTGGCCTTCATGTATTCAGCTGTATTGTAAACGCTCACCTGCTGTCCTTTATCGATTTTTGATGAATTGATGCGGAAGAAAACTACGTTCGGCACGTATACGCTTTCAGATACTACGGTAGGCTGTACTTCAGGACATTCCGGGCAAGATTCCGGTCTGAGTCTCAGCTCTTCGTTTTCTGCACGCAGTCTGTTGATCTGACTGTTCAGGTCGTTGATCAGGTTGTAATCCATCAACTCGGCAGGTGTAAATGTTTGTTTGCCACCCAAACCGAACTTAACACCAGCTGTACCAGTGAAGATACCATCGTAAGAGATGTATTCAGCAATTCCTGGGGTATCGCCGTCAAATCCGGCGTCCGTTAATCTGAATCCTAATTCCAGGAACAAAGCAACGCTATTAGAAAGCTGAAAATTGTTGATTAAACCCACGTTATAAGTAAGGGTCTGATTCTGGTTCTTGAATGTAGAATTGTCGGGATACGGCTTTTTCCAGTCGTCGTTTAATCCGTACATGTAACCGATACCCAGATAGGGAATCAGGCTGTACACCCTGTCAGGATTATAGGAACCCCATGCGTTGATGACATTGTACATAATGTCCACGTGTCCACCGAGCCAGTTCTTTTCCGGTCCAAAAGGAGCTACAACTGCAGGATTCACATGCTTGATATGACCTCCGTCGATAACCAGACGGGCACCCCAGTTGGGAGAATTCCAGCGACCTATTTCAATTTGTCCCATCCATCCCAGACGATCTCCGAAGCTGGCATCTGCGTCACTTTCACCTGTTGTTGTGTAGATATTGGTACCGCCGCCAAGGCCTATATACCAATTGTCACTTGCCTTGTTCTTCAGATACACCGTACCATGAGAAACGTTTTGTACTTCTTGCGCACTTATGCTAAACGCAACAAGAGCAGAAAATAAAAGTAAGCTAAACTTTTTCATAAATTTAAATTCTAATTAAACATATTTTTTTACAATAACTCGATATTTTTTTGTTATGTATTGCAAGTACTTCGCCAGGCAATCTTGCTTTTACTATCGTATGTATAACACTTCCGTCAAAAAAATGTTCGGATAATCACGATAAAACTGTAACCTACAGTAAAAAAGTTTATACATTAAGAATGAATGTATAAACCAGGAATACAAATTTAAAACTTAATTTTCACATAAACTTCTTTTTTAGGTAAAAAATAGCAAAAGATTGCGCAGCCAGTCCCTTTTTTACCCATTTTGCCAAAAAAAAGCGCTTGAAAAATTAACCGAGGTAACTTTTCAGCAGTTTGCTACGCGAATCTTGTCTCAGTCTCCGGATAGCTTTTTCTTTAATCTGGCGCACGCGCTCACGGGTCAGCTGAAACTTGTCGCCGATCTCTTCGAGCGTCATCTCCTGACACCCGATACCAAAAAACATCTTGATGATGTCACTTTCCCGCTCGGTGAGTGTGGACAGCGCCCTGTCAATCTCTTTCTGCAGAGACTCGTTGATCAGTGTCCTGTCGGCAATGGGAGCATCGTCGTTCACGAGCACGTCGAGCAGGCTGTTATCTTCCCCTTCCACAAAGGGAGCATCCATGGAGATGTGGCGACCGGATACCTTCAGTGAGTCCGTCACCTTGTCTACAGAAAGATCCAACTCCTGTGCAAGTTCTTCGGCAGAAGGCCGACGCTCATTCTCCTGTTCAAATTTCTGAAATGCTTTGCTGATCTTATTGAGTGACCCAACCTGATTCAGCGGCAACCGCACGATGCGCGATTGCTCGGCCAGTGCTTGCAGGATAGACTGACGAATCCACCATACTGCATAGCTGATAAATTTAAAACCCCTGGTTTCATCGAATTTTTCGGCAGCTTTAATCAATCCCAGGTTGCCTTCATTGATCAGGTCCGGCAGGCTTAGTCCCTGGTTTTGATATTGCTTGGCAACCGATACAACGAAACGGAGGTTGGCTCTGGTGAGTTTTTCCAGCGCCTGACGATCTCCTTTCTTAATGGCCTGCGCCAACTCGACTTCCTCTTCTACGGTGATGAGGTCCTCGCGGCCTATCTCCTGAAGATATTTGTCCAAGGAAGCGCTTTCCCTGTTGGTGATCGATTTTGTAATTTTAAGTTGTCTCATTTATTTTAATTCTACTCTATATATTTTCATTCTGTTACCTTCAGGGCTGCAAAAGTACAAAAAATTTCGTTATGTCAACGAAAATAGACTTCAGTCAAAAGATAAAGCAAAGGAATGAGGACGCTGCCAGATTCCTTTGCTATAAAAACGCTATTCTGCTACTTTTGTTACGAAAAGAAGACTGATTAACCTTCCTTAACCTTCTATTGTTAGTCGGTTGTCAGATCTATGGCAATATATTGTGTTCTTCCATTGGGATAAAAGCCGGCCACAAGCAATACTTTGTCCTGTCGGTTGCTGGTAGAAGCCACAATTTTGGCAATATCATCCTCGCTGTTGACCGGTGTATTGTTGATCCGCATGATGATGAAGCCTTTGTTGATGCCATTCTTCCTGAAGAGGCCGTTGTTATCCACACTTTGCACTTCCATGCCGCTTGAGATACCCAGCTTGCTCTTTGTATCATCGGTTACAGGCTTCAAGACAACGCCCAGCTTGCTCATCGCATCTGTGCTACGGGTGACGTCGGTGTTTCCGTCGTCGTTCTTCAGTTCAACGTTAAAGGAACGGCTGCTTCCATTGCGATCGACCGTCACGCTGATCTTGTCTCCGGGGCGGTATCTGTTCAACTGACTCTGCAATTCGGCAAAGTTGCGAATGGGTATATTGTTGATGGCGGTGAGGATATCTCCTTTTTGAACACCTGCTGTCTTGGCTGCACTACGATCGGAGAAATCTTCCACCAGTACCCCCTTCATTTGTGAGAGCTCGCGTGCTCTGTCGGGATCCTCACGACGGATGTTTTCTATGTTGGGGACCTGTATACCCAGGACGGCACGCTGTACGGCTCCAAATTCTTTCAGGTCGGCTGCCACTTTGCCAGCTATTGAGATGGGTACAGCAAAAGCATATCCGGCAAAGTTGCCTGTTTGTGAGTAGATGGCGGTGTTGATACCGACAAGTTCTCCCCGTGTATTTACCAGCGCACCGCCACTATTACCGGGATTCACTGCCGCGTCAATTTGTATGAACGATTGGATGCCGAGACCATCGCCCATTACGTTTCCTCTGTTTTTGGCACTCACAATGCCGGCGGTCACGGTAGAGGTGAGATTAAACGGGTTCCCTACTGCCAGAACCCATTCGCCTACCTGCAGTGCATCGGAATTGCCAAAGGTGAGATACGGGAAGTCATCGCCATCTATTTTCAGCAAGGCGATGTCGCTTTGCTTATCTGTGCCTACAACCTTGGCGGTAAATTCACGGTTGTCGTTCAGCGAAATCGAAACCTCATTGGCATTTTCCACCACATGGTTGTTGGTAATGATGTAACCGTCTTTGGAAATGATCACACCCGATCCGAATCCTACCTGCTCACGGGGTTGTGCCGGTGAGCGGTCACCGAATCCGAAGAAGAAATCAAACGGGTTCATATATTGTTGCTGGCTGATGGTTTTTGTTTTCACATGCACCACGCCATCGACCGACTTTGCGGCAGCCTCGGTAAAATCAGGATAGCCATCCGCTGTGGTGAGGTTGGTCAGGACCATATTTTTGTCCTGATCAAATGAATTTGCATAGGTGCCAATCTCTTTCGTTAACCCACGAGAAGCGGCGTTACCAGTTGTTTTTCCATCTTTTATGATGACGTTATAACCCAAAAGGGTGACTACTGAACTCAGTATCGCTACCAGCACAATAAGAAAAATGTTTTTTGTTTTACTTGTGTCCATATTCCTGATTTTTTATTCTGACTTGTTATGACAAATATAGAGCAAAAAATGTGCACCTGTTTCAGTTATTGGCTCTCTTTTAACACTTTTAACGGAAGGATTGACTCATTAACCCCATTTAACCCGTTGAGTGCCGTAAGCTTAATTCAAATCGGACAAAATGTCCTTTTTACCCCTTTCTTTACCTCCTCAGATTGTTTCTTTTGTTGGCGTAGCGACGAAAACGCATGTTGTTGAAAGGTTGGAACAAGTCGAACAGAATCAGATTTATACGGTAAGTGACGCCATCGAAAAGCTTGCTGCTCCGGTTGATTATGATCAGCTGAGTCCAATAGCGGATAATGAACAACAAGGAGGCACAGGCGAGCAACGGATAATTGGGTGTGATGATGCCCAGTACCATGCAACCCGTCAGAGCGGCATAAAAGAGATATTTCGAAAATGTATCCAGGGCGAAAAAATGGGCAGAAAAACCTTTGTAAAATTGTTTGGTATAGAGGTATTTCGATTTTAATGCCCGCCAGATAAAGAAGTTGTTCACGCCGGATGCCTCTGTCAGACTGTCAGGGGAAAGCAAAACGTTTGTGACCTTCCCCGGGGCTATCCGGTTGATATATAAGTCGTCGTCGCCTCCCTCTATATTCAGTATGGATGAATATCCTTTGTTGGCAAAAAAGAGTTCTTTTTTATAGGCCAGGTTGCGACCGATACCCATAAAGGGTTTTTGCAGGACTGCCATCGATAAAAACTTCAAATGGTGAATCAGGTTATCGTACAGGATAAATTTGCGTGAAGATACTTTCTTGGAAATATTAATCCGATTGAATCCCAGTACAATGTCGTATCCTTTTGCAAATTCCAGACCGAATGTTGTAATCCAGCGGGAGGTGCAGGGTTTACAAAAATCCTCGGTAAAAAGGAGCAGATCATACTTAGCCGCTTTTATTCCCAGCGTGAGTGCCAGTTTCTTTTCGTTGATGCTGTCAGCTCCTTCAGGGACAAAAGTATGATAGAGGTGTGGATATTTTAATTCGGCTGCTTTTAGTACCATGTCTGTCTCATCGGTCGACCCGCTGTTTACCACGATCACTTCAAAATGGGGGTAATCCTGTTCCAGAATAAAAGGAAGATTCTTTTTTAGTTCCTCCGAATTGTTCTTCGATGTGACAATCACAGAGATGCCCGGAAGATCATCGGTGGAAAAGGAACTCTCTTGCTGTTTTCTTTGATGGGTGTATGGCTTTTTGTAAATGAAAAGATAAAAGCAAAGCTGAATAAGGAAGCTCAAAAAAAGGATGCCCCCCGAAATCCATTCAAAGAGGGAGAGTGAGTCAAAATAAAATACGAGTGCGTCCATTATTTGTCGTGCAGTTAAATCGAATCTGAGAAATAGGATGCGGGTTTTTCGCGACAGTTATACTGTGACACCATTGTTTCGCCGTAGGCACCTGCAGAACGGATTGCGATCAGATCGCCCCGGACGGCTTCATTCAGCATCCGGTCCTCACCGAAGACATCGCTCGACTCGCAAATGGGGCCTACCACGTCATAGGCTATGTAATCTCCTTCTGAACTGATATTTTCCATGTGGTGGAAAGCCTGATAGAGGGCAGGACGGATCAAATCGGTCATGCCGGCATCCACAATCAGAAACTTCTTCTGCATACCCTCCTTCACATACAATACCCGCGTAATCAGTGAGCCGCAGGGAGCGACCATGGATCGTCCCAGTTCAAAATGAAGCGTTTGATTTTCCTGCAGCTTCAGATATTTCTCAAAAAGGCGGAAATAAGCTTCGAAATCGGCTACCGGAAAATGGTTGGGATGCTGGTAATTGATGCCCAGCCCTCCACCAACATTAATCACCGGTAAGGCTACTCCCTGTTTGTTGAACCATTCCTGCAGTGCGGCAGCCTTCACGCAAAGGTCTTCAAACGAAGAAAGATCGGTGATCTGGGAGCCGATGTGAAAATGTATCCCGATAAGCTCAATGTGCGGCGATCTCCTGATCATTTGCAGTATCTCGGGCAGGTCCTGTTCGTTGATGCCGAACTTGTTTTCGTTTAGCCCGGTGGTGATGTATTTGTGGGTATGGGCATCCACATTGGGATTAATGCGTAAGGCTACCCGTGCCTTCTTTCCGCGACCCGATGCCAGTTTGCTGAGCTCGTCCAGCTCGGGTTTCGATTCCACGTTGAAGCAGAAGATATCGTTGTCGAGCCCGATCTGTATCTCCCGGTCGGTTTTCCCTACTCCGGCAAATACAATCTTATCGGGTGTGAAACCGCATTCAAGTGCTCTCAGTATTTCGTTGCCACTCACGCAGTCGGCGCCGAACCCGTAAGCAGCTATTTCTTTCAGTATGCGCGGATTGGCATTCGCTTTGACTGCATAATGAACATGAAATGGTTTGTTTCTGCATTCATCGCTGATGATGCCGAGTGTTTCCCGTAAAAGGTCCATATCGTACCAGTAAAACGGGGTTTCTATATTGTTAAATTTATCAACAGGAAATATACCTTTGATCATGGGTGTGATAATTTATTAAATGGTTGCGGGGGACAAATTTACGATTTTTCCGGAGATTATCTTACCTGCTCAGGTAAGAAAGTGCGATGTCTATTTTTTGCTCCATCGGAAGCGATGCATCGATCCAGTGGATGGGGATACCCCGTCGTTCCATTCCCCGGAACCAGGTCATCTGTCTTTTGGCAAACTGGTGTATGGCAATTTCGAGTTGACGGTACATCTCTTCGTAGCCGATGGCTCCCAGCACATGCAGTGTCACATATTTATATTCCAGCCCGTAATAGATCAGATCGTCTGCCGCCACACCCGAATCAAGGAGACTTTTTACTTCATCGATCATCCCTTCCTGCAGGCGCGCTTTCAGGCGTGCCGTAATTTTTGCGCGTCGCAATTCGCGGTCGATATGAACTCCCAGTACCACACTTTCCAGTGATGGAAACCCGGTTGACGATACCTGTTCCTGCGCCTGATAGTGTGCTATCTCGATGGCCCGGATGGCTCTTTTGGCTGTATCGGTATCGGTGGTGTTGTGCAGGCGCCGGTAACTTTGTAAGATTTCTGTCAGCTCCTCCAGTGATTTTCCTTCCAGTGACTCTCTCAATGTCGCGTTGGCAGGTACATCGGGAAGATGATATCCTTTCAGTACAGACTCGATGTAGAGTCCCGTCCCTCCGCAGAGGATGGGCCTTTTATTGCGGGACAGTATTTCCTGCAGGGCAGTATGAAAATCGTGCTGATAATCGAACAGGGTGTATTTATCACCCGCATTGCGGATATCAATCAGATGAAAGGGGATAGATACCCCGTTCACACGATATTCGGAAAGATCTTTTCCTGTGCCGATGTTCATACCCCGGTAGATCTGCCGGGAGTCGGCACCGATGATCTCGCCCCCCAGTGCCAAGGCAAGCCGGACAGCAAAAGAGGTTTTGCCTGATGCCGTGGGACCCACTATGGTGATTAACTTACTTTGCATATCTTTTACCAGCTGCCGCCTGCACCTCCGCCACCAAAGCTGCCGCCACCGCCACCGCCGAAACCGCCAAAGCCACCGCCGCCGAAGCCTCCGCCACCGAAGCCACCGAAGCCACCGCCTCTGCGGTCACTACCCGTCATGGGTGGAAAAAACAGGGGAGGGATATTGCTTCTGCGATGGCCGTCGCTGTCGATATGCTGATCTCCACCACCCCTGAAAAGGATGAAAAGCAATACAAGAGCAATGATCAGAATGATGATTGCAACAACCGGAGTACCTCCTTCCTCCTTTTCCTCTGCAGCGAACTCTCCCGACAGGTGGGCAATCATGGTATCCACAGCGGCATTCACACCGCCAAAATAATCTTCTTCCACGAAATAAGGAATCATCTCATTGCGAACAATACGTCCGGCAAACGCATCGTTGATGCGTGCTTCAAGACCATAGCCGGTGGCAATAAAAGCCTGACCCCGGCTGTTTCCCACTTTGGGTTTGATAAGAATAACGGCACCGTTGTTTTTGCTTTTCTGTCCGATGCCCCATGCTTCGCCCAGCCGGAAAGCATAGTCCGATGCCGGGTATCCACCCAGGTCGTTCACTGTGACCACGTAGATTTGAGTGGAGGTAGAGTCGTTGTATGCCAGTAGCTTTTGCTCGAGCGAGGCCGTCTCTGCAGCAGAAAAAAGGCCGGCATAATCGTTCACCAGACGGTAGGGCATCATGGGGGCCGGGATATCTTGCGCCCTGACGCCTGCCACAGAAAGCAGAAACAGGACGATTAACACTGTTTTACTCTTCCAGGATAACTTCATCACCAAGTTCATTTACATCGTTTTCCACGGCAGGAAACTGCGCCTTGATCAGTTCACCCACCTTCCCCACACCTTTGGATATCCCCTCGGCAATAAGTCCTTTCCTGAATAGGGAGAGCATCTCTGCCAGCGCATCTTCCCAAAAATCGGACCGTGCAGCATCGTGTATTCCTTTGTCGCCCACGATGGCTGCTTTGTGGTCGGATGGCGACACATAAATAAGTACTCCGTTACGGCGTTGGGTCGCTTCCATCTTCAACTGCAGAAATTTCTTCCATGCCGCATTCAGGGGGTCACCTTTGCATTGTCTTGCCACACACACCCTTATTTCACCGGAAGTGTGACTTTCGGCGCTCCTGATGGATGCGGATATGTGATCCAGTTCTTCTTTTTGCAGCATAATATATTAGAAAACCACCTCGGGTGCAGTCTGTGATTCGGGAGTTGCTTCAAAGTAGGCCTTTGACTCAAATTTAAACCATTTTGCATAAATCATCTGTGGAAACTTGCGGATGTAGGCATTATAATCCTGTGCCATCTGGTTAAATTTATTACGTTCCACGGAAATACGATTTTCCGTGCCGGCCAGCTCATCCTGGAGCGCGAGAAAATTTTGATTCGCCTTTAGCTCAGGATAGTTCTCCTGAATCAACAACAGTCTGCCCAGAGCCTGGCTCAGCTGATTCTGTGTCTGCTGATATTCCTGCAGGCTTTCGGCGGTGAGGTTCTCCGGGTTGACGGTGGTCTGTGTGGCTTTTGCCCTGGCCTCGGTGACCTGCGTAAATGTTTCCTGCTCGTGTGTGGCGTATCCCTTTACGGTGTTAACCAGGTTGGGGATGAGATCTGCCCTCCTTTGGTAGGCATTTTGTACGTTGCCCCACTGAGCCGTAACGGCTTCCTGTTTTTCGACCATTCTATTGTATCCCTGGCAGCTGGTGAGCGCCATTACTCCTATTATCAGCAGTAAAGTGGATGATAATTTTTTCATCGTGTGATAATTTTATTGTTCATTACATTCTCAGGCGAAGTTAATCTATTTTCTTTGAATCGGTGATATAATTAACAATTGAAATGAGGATCGTTCCCTCACGTTTCCGATAAGTAAAACTTTTTTCATACCTTTGTCGTTAGGAAGAATGAAGATGATTTATTGTAATTTTCCCAGTGAAGAATAAAAATCAGTATGAAACGACTCCCACCCAAAATTTTAATATCTTTCTTGTTTGCAGCTGTAACCGCGACGGTGAGCGCAACCCACATTACATCAGCCAACTTTCAGGATCCCGATTCTCTGGAACTTTTCCGGGATATTACCGATATCAGCGGGCAAATTGAAAAGCAAACCCTGTCGTCGGACTACCCGCAAGAGGTAGATCTGCAGCAGCCTGTTATTGTTCCGCAGAATCAGGACAACCTGTTTCCTGAGAATGTCACGATTAAGCCGCTGTTGCCGGCAGGTGACTCCGTCGCTTACAGAAATCCGCTTGATTTGTTGTATGTGAGGAAAGAAAACGGCACGTTACACCTACCCGCAAGGAGTTACAATTTCGACGCGATGCGGGGGCTCACCTTTCGTGATACCCTCATTTACAATCCGTTGTTCCTGCCAATGATATTCAACGGCAAGGTGCTCCCCCGGGATCTGTCGTTCTATCCCCCGAAAGCCGATAACGGCACCGGATCACTCATCTCTCCCGATAAAACATTTGCACCCGCTTTGGCTCATGCCGATTTTGTGCAACAGGTGAGAAAGAACTATTATATGGAGTACCCCGACCGTATCCGGTACTCTGTTTTAAACTTTAACGATCTCCCCCGCGTGGCCAGCGGCGATGAGATTGTGCGTGAGACATTCAATCCGTTTCGTGAATTGTTGAAGTCAGAGACAACCTACTCCCTTGAAGCGCCCGGCGTGGAAGTGGCAACGATTAATCGGAAATATTGGGTGCGCTCCGGTGAACACTCCTTTCAGTTCGCCCAGAACTATTTCTCTGAGAACTGGCACAAGGGAGGAACCAACAACCTGAACTTCAACAGCTATCAGGTGCTCAGGGCAAACTACAACAAGGAGAAGATTAAGTTTAACAATACGCTCGAATGGCGGTTGTCTGTTTTTAATGCACCGGACGATACCCTGCGGAGATATCGCATCGGAAACGACCTGATTCGTTATTACGGTGATTTTGGTGTGGATGCTTTCATGAAGGGTTGGTCCTACTCGATGAATGTGGAAGCGAAATCACAGTTATTCAACTCCTATCCCCCCAACTCCGATGTGCTCCGTTCAGCATTTTTGGCACCGCTTTATGTGAATGCCGGTGTGGGTTTGAAGTTCAACCTCGACAAGCGCTCGGAGAAAGTACGGCATCGCCGGTTCAGGTGGGATCTATCCATTGCTCCCATCTCCATTAACTATAAGTTCGTGGGGAATGATTCGGTGGATGTGAAAAGATACGGTATTCCCGAAAATAAACGATCGGTATTCGACTTCGGTTCTACCATCACTTCCATCATCAAATATGACATCACCCGGTACATTACCTGGGATTCACGGCTGACCTATTTTACCAGTTATAAGAAGGTGTTGTCGGAGTTTGAAAACAGCCTGAATATGGCACTGAGCAACGCATTCTCCACCCGTATCTATGTGAATATGCGTTTCGATGACGATGTGCCGCCCCATCCCGATCTGAAATACTGGCAGATCAATCAGACACTCAGTTTTGGATTGAACTACAAGTGGTGATCCTGTTTATTTGAAAAAGGCATGCTCCGGGAAAGTGTAACCCCGGAGAAAATCGACTGTTTTCAATCGTTTTTTACCGGATACCTGCATGTCGGTCAGCCGGATGAATCCATCCTTTACAGCCACCTGAAGATATGTTTTGTTGTCGGTAACGAGGGTACCCGGCTGAAAGCCGTCGTTACCACCCGGCACAACTTCTCCTGCATACAACTTAAAACGAATCGCTTCTGCCGCATCATCCAGATACATTTCCGTCCACGCGGTGGGGTAAGGGGAGAGACCGCGAATAAAATTATAAATATCTGTGGTTGTATTATGCCAGTTCACCCGGCAGGTCTCCGTAAATATCTTGGGGGCTGCCTTTAATACCGGATCATTTTCTATCAGATTCCCTTGCGGGATGGTCGTCACGTTGCCCTGTGTGATGGCATCGACTGTTTGCAAAACCAGTTGCGCACCCATGACCATCAACCGGTCGTGTAGTGTCTCCGCATTGTCCTCCTCGAAGACCGGAGTCTTTTCCCGGAAGATAATTTGACCGGTATCTATTTCGTGGGAGAGAAAGAAAGTGGTTACGCCGGTTTCCTTTTCTCCGTTGATGAGCGCCCAGTTGATGGGTGCGGCGCCCCGGTACTGAGGAAGCAACGAAGCGTGCAGATTAAATGTTCCTCCGGGTGGCATGGACCATACCACCTCGGGAAGCATCCGGAAGGCTACCACTACCTGTATGTCGGCTTGTAACATTTTCAACTCATGCAGAAAGGTTTCCTCTTTCAGCTTTTCGGGTTGCAGCACTTTTAGTCCCTGTTGCAGGGCATACTGCTTCACTGCCGAGGATTGCAGTTTGTATCCTCTTCCCGCGGGCTTGTCGGGCATGGTGATGACACCCACCACATTGTATTGGTTTTCAACGAGTGTTTTCAGCGACTCAACCGCAAACTCGGGAGTGCCCATGAAAACAATACGTAATGCTTTCTTTTCCATTTTACACAGCATGTTAATTGTCGGTGTCGGAATAATTTTCCACCAAAACCTCCCTGTAGGAGTTAAATACCGACGATTGGGATAAAATACCCTGGTAGACACCCTTGTCGTCGACAACCGGCAGGTTCCAGACTTTCGTGTTTTCGAACATATTCATCACCTTTTCCATGCTGGAATTGATGGAAACCTTTGCCGGTGCGCCCACCATAAACGTATCCACGGTGAATCTGTCATACAGTTCCGGTCGGAACATGATGTTGCGGATGTCGTTCATCATGACCAGGCCGAGGAGTATCCCGTTGTTGTTTACTACCGGAAAGATATTCCGGTTACTGGATGAAATTACTTTGACCATTTCTCCCAGTGTCATGTTGGGTGTCACCGTGGGGATATCTTTTTCCAGCAGGTCATCGATCTTCAAAAAAGTGAGGACCGCCTTATCCTTGTGGTGCGTAATCAGTTTTCCTTTTTTGGCAAGCCGTATCGCATAGATGCTGTGTTTCTCAAAAACCAGGATGGTTCCGTATGATACCAGCGACACGATCATCAGGGGAAGAAACAGCTCATATCCCCCGGTCAGTTCGGCGATGAGGAAGGTGCCGGTGAGCGGCGCGTGCATCACACCGGCCATCACGCCGGCCATGCCCATCAGCGCGAAGTTCTCCTGAGGCAGGAAGGTGGAATAACCCAGCTGATTGAGTGTGTAGGAAAAGATGAATCCGGCAATGCAACCCAAAAACAGGGTGGGGGCAAATACCCCGCCGGTACCGCCTCCGCCGTTGGTGGCACTGGTGGCAAAAACCTTGAAAAGAAGTACCAGTGTTAGAAAGACGATGATCGCCCAGCGACTTTCGAGATTGTAAAAAAAACTTTCGTTGGTGAGCGAACGGAAAGAATCGCCCCCGGCGAGCAATGTGTCAATGGTGTTGTATCCTTCGCCAAAAAGCGGCGGAAAGAAGAATATCAACAGACTGAGTATCACTCCACCCAGCACAAACCGCTTCCAGTTAGATAAATTATGAAATATTCCTTCACACCAGCTCATGGTGCGGATTACATACAGAGAGATAAACCCGCAGAAGATGCCCAGTAAGATTACATAGGGAATGCGATTGAGCGAAAATGGCTCAACCTGGGAGAACGCAAACATGGCAGCCATGCCGTTGAGGAGGTAAGATACGGTGGTAGCCGTGACGGCGGTCACCAGCAGAGGAAGGATGGACGACATGGTGAGGTCGAGTAACAGCACCTCTATCACAAAAAGAATACCCGCCACCGGAGCCTTGAAAATACCGGCGATGGCTCCTGCTGCGCCGCAGCCGACCAGGATCATCAGGCTGTGTTGTTCCAGCCTGAAGAACCTTCCCAGGTTGGAGCCGATGGCCGAGCCGGTGAGCACGATGGGTGCCTCCGCGCCCACTGAACCGCCAAACCCGATGGTGACGGAGCTGGCCACGAGCGACGAGTACATGTTGTGGGGTTTGATGCGGCTCTTGCGTTGTGAAATGGAAAAAAGAATCTTGGTCACGCCATGGCTGATGTCGTCTTTCACCACATATTTCACATACAACCCGGCAATAAGGATACCTGCAATGGGTAAAAGCAGGTAGGAGAAATTGAGATTGTCGTGGCTGAAGTTTTCGGTGAGGAAGACCTGTAGAAAATGGATGGATATCTTCAGTACATAGGCAGCCAGGGCTGTCAGTATCCCTACCAGAAAACAGACAAAAAGCAGGAAATGGCGCTCTTTAATGTGTGCATCACGCCAAAGCAGAAACCGGTCATGTATTTCTTTCAATTGCATCTTTTATATCTTCTACGGGCAAAGATAATGAAATTCTTTACTTTCGGATGATGTGAATGGTCCCGTCTTTCTCCAGCTTCACGATGCCGGAAGGTTTTGCCGGGGTTGTCTCTTTTTGCCGGTAGGTTACAACATAGTCGACTCCCTTTTTTATCTCCCCCGCGATCTGTGAAAAGCGATCAGGCGCTGTTTCACCGCTCACGTTGGCCGACGTGGAAACGATGGGCTTGCGGTACTGGCGGCACAACTCCCGTGAAAAAGTTTCAGCAGTGATGCGTATGCCGATGCTTCCATCAGCGGCGACCAGGTTGGACGCCAGGTTTTTGGCGCCATCGTAGATGATGGTGAGTGGCTTGTCGGTCAACTCTATCAGGTCCCATGCGATATCGGGCACCTCCTTCACATAAGTCTGCAGTTTGGCCGGATTATCGAGCAGTACCAGCATCGATTTGCTGTCGCTGCGCTGCTTCAGTTCATACACGCGCTGTACGGCTTCTTCGTTGGTGGCATCGCAGCCAATCCCCCAGATGGTGTCGGTGGGATAGAGAATAATCCCGCCGTTTTTCAAGATTTCACAAGCTTTTTTGATATCCTCCTGCATATACTTTCTTTTTTTTATTTACTGTCTTATGCGACATGCCGCTCATATCTTCCTGATTTTCTGCCACATCTGTACATCTTCATACCTGTCTCCCCGGGAGAGCCATTCCCGCAATATGCCTGCCGGGAGATATCCCGCCTTTTTGAATAATAGCCTGCTCGCCTGGTTTTTCTCCGGCACAAGGGCATAAAGCTGGTGGAGTGAGAGGAAGCCAAAAGCATATTCCTCCAGCAGCAACAATGACTGCAGCCCGTAGCCCCTGTTTCGTTGATCATCATCGATGAGGATGCCCACACCCGCTCTCCGGTGGAAGGGATCAAAGTCGTAGAGATCAGCCATGCCGATCACTGTTTTCGATTCCCGCAGCAGGACCATCAACCGCACCTGTTTATCGGTATAGATATCCTGTTTCGATTCGGTAAGATACTGTCTGAGGCTGAAACGGGAATAAGGGGCGGTGGCATTGCCGTATTCCCACAAATGGGTGTCATTTTCCCACTTGTAAAGCAGTTCCAGATCTTCCGGTTCGGGCGCACGCAACAGAAGTTCTTTATTTTCCAGTAGTTTATTCATCTTCCAATGGTTCCTGAGGTTCATGCATGATCTGCTGCCCGGGATCGGGCAGCTCCGAGAGGTTTGTCAGTTCGACCAAAGAGGGCCGGCAAAATAAAAATATGATGAAGAGCACGATGGTGAACCACATGAAATTGCTGTTGCGGGAGAAGCCCAGCAATGCGATATTCATCAGTGTGACTGCGCTAAGGGTATAAAGGCGCAGAAAAAATAATTTTTTATATTTTGTACCTGCTTCAACGGCCTTCAGGGGGCGGGGAATCTTTTTTAGCCGATCGGCAAATAGCTTCAGTGATAATGGGATAGCAGTGATGGTGATCATGATGGCATATCGTTCCATGATGACACCCACAGATAGAAAATTCTCAGGGATGGGGATGATCCGTAACAGTACCAACAGAAACAGCAAGGCAAGGAAAATTATATTTCCGTACAGATGTCGACTTAGATTGATAATAATGCGGTCGTCGGCAGTGCTTTTCATCTCGACAATAATTTATAAGATTCGTCAAAAGGGGTTCTGTTTAGTATGGAACGTCCCAATGTCACCTCATCGGCGTATTCAATTTCATCGCCGATGGAGACTCCCCGTGCAATGATGCTCACTTTCACCGGATAAGCTTGCAGCTTGCGGAATATATAAAAGTTGGTGGTGTCACCCTCCATGGTGGCACTCAGCGCCAGAATGACCTCTCTGATGCCACCGGCTTTCACCCGCTCCTCAAGGCTCGCAATTTCCAGATTCGACGGGCCGATGCCGTCGATGGGGGAGATGATGCCGCCCAGAACATGATATAACCCGTTAAACTGTACGGTCTTCTCGATGGCCATCACCTCTTTGATATTTTCCACGACACATATCACGGAGTTGTCGCGCGTTTTGTCGGCACAGATGCCGCACATATCCGTATCGGAAATATTATGACAGCAGACGCAGTATTTTACTTCCTGTCTCAGTCTGAGCACACTTTCTGTGAAACGTATTACGCTTTCTTCTTCCTGGCGTAACAGGTATAGTACCAGGCGCAGGGCCGATTTTCGGCCTATTCCCGGGAGTCTGGCAAATTCGTTCACTGCATTTTCGAGCAGAGTAGAAGGGTAGGGGCTGTTCATTGTTTACAATCTTTTGTGCAGCAGGAAGATAATGACCGCCGGGCAGCGTGCAGGGTTGCAGGTAAATTACCGGGAGTATCTTATCTTACGCAAAGATACGATGAATCGGTTTACCTGACAAATTCTTTTAAATTGTAAAAGAAGGCCCTCACAGGCGATTTGGCATTCAAAGATTAACCAGCGTTTCTGATTTAAATTAAAATCCAGGGGCATTTTTTTACGTCGATTTCGTGTTTTGTTTGATATAAGTTTGTAATTTTGTGGCTCTATAAATTTCGGTGAATTTTTTAAAAAAAGAGGAAAATATGAAGGTACTTTTAGCAACAAGTAAACCATTTGCCGTGCAGGCTGTACAAAGAATACAGAAAATTATTGAATCAGCGGGTCATTCATTCACCAAGCTGGAAAATTATACTGACAAGGCTCAATTACTTGATGCTGTAAAAGATGTGGATGCGGTGATCATACGAAGTGATCTGATCGATCAGGAAGTGATGGATGCTGCTTCCAACCTGAAAATTGTGGTCAGGGCAGGTGCAGGTTTTGACAATGTGGATCTGGAGGCAGCTACAGCTCACAATATCTGCGTAATGAACACGCCGGGTCAAAATGCCAACGCAGTAGCTGAGCTTGTATTCGGCATGATCATTTTTATGCAGCGCAATCGGTTCGACGGTTCGGTGGGACGTGAGATCAAAGACCGCAAGCTCGGCCTGTACGCCTTTGGTAACGTAGCAAAAATGGTAGCCAAAATTGCCCGTGGCTTCGATATGCCCGTATATGCCTATTCCCCCACGCTTACACACGACGACCTGCGAAAGGAAGGTGAGTATGGCGTGATCGCAGCGTACAGTAACATTGAGCTGTTTCAGAGCAGCGACTTCATATCACTGCATATGCCCTTGCTGGACGAAACGCGCGATTGTGTGAATTACGAACTACTATCTTATATGCCCGAGGACGGCATGCTGATTAACACGGCACGCAAAGAACTTCTGGTGGAAGAAGATCTGATCCGTCTTATGGAGGAACGTCCTTTGTTTCAATATGCCACCGATGTAAAACCGGACAGACACGAAGAGTTTCTGGCTAAGTTTCCGAATCGTTATTTTGCAACACCCAAAAAAACGGGAGCGCAGACCACGGACGCCAACATCAATTCGGGCCTGGCTGCTGCCAAACAGATCGTCGCTTTCTTCAATAACGGCGATGAGTGTTATCGGGTGAATTAGGAATCAGCTGTCAGTTGTCAGCTGTCAGCTTCGGTAGTGGAATGTTGTTAAGTGCAGCGGTTTGGAAGTTAGCTGTCAGCAATCAGGATCCAGCGGTCAGCGATCCAGAGAGATGTCGGAAATCAGAATTTAATTATAATCAATATGAAGAAGTACAATTTCAATGCAGGGCCGTGTGTGTTGCCCCGCCCCGCAGTAGAATCAGCCATTGAAGCAATACGCGATTTCGATAATACCGGCATTGGTATTCTCGAAATTTCCCACCGTACGCCGGGCTGGGAAAGAATTATGAAAGAGACTGCCGACTTATGGAAGGAACTGCTCAATATTCCCGACAACTACCAGATTCTCTTGTTGGGCGGCGGTGCCAGTACCCAGTTTTTTGAAGTTCCTGCCAACCTCATGCAAAAGAAGGCCGCCTACCTGCAGACCGGCGTTTGGGCCAAGAAGGCCATCAAAGAGGCTAAATTCTACGGTGAAGTACAGGTTGTGGCTTCATCGGAAGATAAAAACTATTCCTATATCCCGAAAGGATATACCATACCGGCCGATGCCGATTATTTTCATATTACCACCAACAACACCATTTACGGGACTGAACTGCACGAAGATATCGACAGCCCCGTGCCTTTGGTAGCCGATATGTCTTCCGATATCATGAGCCGCCCGGTAGATGTATCCAAATATGGCATTATCTACGGAGGTGCACAGAAAAATGTGGGACCCGCCGGCGTTGCGTTTGTGATTGTCAGAGAAGATATTCTCGGGAAAATCGATCGTCCGCTACAGACTATGGTGGACTACCGTACACATATCGGTGGTGCCGAAAAAGACCGCTCCATGTTCAATACTCCTCCAGTTTTTTCGATTTTCGTCATGCACGAAACCCTGAAATGGGTGAAAGAACTGGGTGGCTTGGAAGCGATGCACAAAATGAACAAGGAGAAAGCAGGACTGCTCTACAACGAAATAGACCGCAACAAACTCTTCGTGGGTACGGCTGCTAAAGAAGACCGTTCCATCATGAACGTCTGCTTCGTAATGAATGAAGAATACAAAGACAAAGAAGCCGCATTCCTCGAATTTGCAAAGGAGAGAGGCATGGTGGGTATCAAGGGACACCGTTCCGTAGGCGGTTTCCGGGCATCCATCTACAACGCCTGTCCGCGAGAGGCCGTGGAGGCGCTGATTCAGTGCATGCAGGATTTTGAAAAGCAGAATTTATTACAATGAACAAGGTGAACAGTCACCGAACTATCAGTTGGTCAAGAAGATTTGGGAGCGAATCGATGATATGATCGACTGTGAATTTGATGATGACGACGATTGACCAATAGTTAATCTGTAACGAGGGAGCTCTCAGCAATGAGGCTCCTTTTTTTGTTTATATTTATTTAACCATAAATAAGTACGAAGTAATTTGAATGTTACGAAAAAGTCGTATATTTGTGATGTTATAATTTGAAGTAATAAACGTAAACAACAAAATAAAATAATGATGGAGCGATTAACCCCCCAGGAAGAGAATGTGATGCTGCACGTATGGCAACTGAACGAATGTGCAATAAAAGATGTGTTTGACAGAATGGAAGAACCCAGGCAGCCCTATACGACCATCGCATCCATTTTTAATAATCTTGAGAAAAAGGGATATCTAACGAAACGAAGGTTCGGCAATGTGAAAGTTTATAAGCCCAGGATCACCGAACCTGCATACAAAAGACATTTCCTGTCGGATGTGGTGAAAAGTTATTTCGATAACTCTTATAAAGAACTGGTTTCCTTCTTTGCAAAGGAGCAAAAGGTAAGTGCCGAGGATCTGAACGAGATTGTGCGTCTGATTGAAAAGAGTCAGAAGTAGGTATTCAGTCACCCAAAAATTCATTGATCATGCATCCAATTTTTATTTATATTATTCAGGTAAATTGCGCATTGGTGCTGTTCTATCTCTTATACGCAACTTTATGCAAGAGAGATAAGTTTTTGATAATCAGACGTTTCTATTTTATTTCGACCATTGTTTTTTCTCTGGTATATCCACTTTTTGTCGTACCCGGTTTGATGGATGTTTTGAGTTTCGGAGCCAATGAACCGGCCGCAGCTGAGACTGCTGTTCTTATAGAGGCGCCGACTTTTGAAATGGTTACCGAGGGACAAGCTGCAGCGGCCGACTTATTCCATATTCCCTGGAAAGAGTTATCGGTCATCATGTATATTGCTGTGACTCTCTTTTTTATATTTCGTTTTTTGTGGCAACTGGCATCAATTCTCCGGATACGCATGAAAAGTAAGAAGATCATTGTTGCGGATGTCGAGATTTATAACCTGAAAAATGATCAGACCCCCTTCTCGTTCTTCGGGATGATATTTATTAACTCCAAAATGCATTCGGAGGAGGAGCTTGCGCAGATAATCATCCATGAACATACGCATGTAAGAGAAAAACATTCTCTGGATATCATGCTCATAGAAACCATATTGCTTTTTTCCTGGTGGAATCCCTTTGTCTGGCTGTTGAAGCGCGAGATGGCAATGAACCTTGAGTATCTTGCCGATAGCGGAGTGCTGCGCGAGGGCGTGGACAGCAAGGATTATCAATACCACCTGCTCCGACTGACTTATCATGAAACTGCAGTTCAGATAGTAAATAACTTTAATGTATCACAATTAAAACAGAGAATTATGATGATGAATAAAACCAGATCCTCCACGCTGAAGTTGGCGAAATACCTGCTGATGCTGCCGCTTGTCTTTCTGTTGGTGACAGCCAACAGTCTTTACGCGGCACAGCAGGAACCTATGTCCGATGAGGCAGTTGCGACGCTCCCGACAATCGCATCGGATGAAGAGATCTTTTCACAGGACCCCCCGCCCGTAAAGAAGGAGGGAGCCGGGGAAGAGATTTTTGTGGTTGTGGAGAATCAGCCAGAATTTCCGGGCGGACAAGAAGCTATGATGCAATTTCTGGCAGACAGTATCCGCTATCCGAGAGAGTCAATGGAGAAAGGAGTACAGGGACGTGTAATCTGCAACTTCGTGGTCATGAAAGATGGTAGCGTGAGTGATGTGCAGGTTGTTCGCGGCGTGGATTCGCTGATCGATGCCGAGGCTGTTCGCGTGCTGAAGTTGATGCCCGACTGGAAACCGGGAACCCAACGTGGAAAGAAGGTAAATGTGCGGTATACGCTGCCCGTGGTTTTTAGACTTCTTAAAAATGAGCCAAAGATCGTGATCGATGAACCCAAACAGATTAGTGAAGCCATGTCGGTAGAAGCTCAGGTGCAACCACATTTCACCTTCCCGGGAGGTCAAAAGGAGATGATGCGGTTTGTTTCTGAGAAGATCAAGTATCCGGCAGTAGCACAGGAGAAGGGGCTGCAAGGACTTGTGAATGCTTCGTTCCGGGTAAATAATGCCGGAAAGATAACCGGAGCAGAAGTGATTGACGCCTCTGAGGAGATGTCTGCTTTAAACAACGAAGTGTTACGGATTATCAGGGAAATGCCGCAATGGGAAAAGGATGAGTTTGTTCTGGTATCGGGCAGGGTAACTGATTCCAATTCTCAGCCATTACAAGGTGCGGCCGTCATTATAAAAGGGACCAATGAAGGCACGATCACCGATGCCAGGGGAGGTTTTCAACTGAAGGTGCCGGCGGGTGAAGCTTCACTGGCCATTTCATTTGTCGGATACAAAACCGAGTCGGTTGCTTTATCAACCCTTAAACCGTCGGGTGGAGAAATGGTGACAAGCTTGCCGTTTGTTTTTAAATTACAGGGAGACGGAACTTCGAAATCGTATGCAGGGCCGATCCCAGAGAATGCAGTCGTTGTGGTGGGGTATGGTGTTCAATGAAAATCAGGCTATTCATCTTTATTCTCCTTGCATTCCATACCATGTACGGATATGCGCAGATCAACCAGGTAAGGGAACTGATTGAAAATTATCGTTACCGGGAAGCGATCAAACTGCTCGAGGTATCACCGCAGAGCATTGATAACCTGTTGCTGATGGCCGATTGCTATCAGCAAGTCAACGACTACAGTCCGGCGTTACGGATCTATGATTCCCTTTCGGTTTGTTATCCCGAAAACAGGAACATATTGATGGCAGGGGCTGAATGTGCCTACCAGAGCGGAAATGCTGATCTCTCTCTTGCATATTGGCAAAAAATGAATGCGCTTTCTCCGGATAATCTTTTTCTGCAGACCCGGTTGGCTGTGGCTTACTACCGGGCAGGGGACTGGCATGGTACCATCCGGGCTACGGATGAGGTGTTTAAGCAGGATTCCATTCCCATGCTGTTGCGAATGGCCGGAGATGCCCACATCTACCTGAATGACGGTGTGGGACTGGTCTATTACATGAAGGCGATCGAAAAGGATCCTGCCGACCATCTGGCACTGCGAAACCTGTGCGATTTTTACTATTCCATACAGTTGTATGATACCGTTGTCATGCTCACCGACCGGTATCTTTCGGGAATCAATCCCGACCACAAATCAATTGGACAACTGAACGGGATGGCCCTCTACTCATCCGGAGAATACCGGAAAGCAATCGAACGCTTGCGGCGCAATGTGGAATTGAAAGACTCCAGCTATACCACCACCTACTTTCTTGGAATGAGTTATTATGCATCAAAACTCTATTTTGATGCCACAAAATGGTTGGATATCGCCTACGGAAAGGCGACACCCGAGCCCGATGTCAATCTACTTTATTACTACGGAACAGCTCTCTCCAGAACATTCGACCGCAAAAAGGGAATAGAGATACTTAACGAAGGTGTTGGTAAAATTGAAAAAATAGGAGAGATGCTTTTCGACTATGAGGTTTCACTTGCTGTTGCCCATCAGCGTTCGAAATTGCTTTCAAAAGCCATCGGGTATTATCAGTCGGCTTTCAAACGACGACCGCAGACTCATTCCATCCTCTACAACATTGCCTCTGTGTATGACGAGATGGAGGATATGGAAGGCGCGTTGTCCTATTACGAGCGTTTTCTAAAAACAGCTCCCGCCGAATTTAATGTGAATGGAGAGCCGGTTGCCCAAAGCGAATTGGAAAAACTCACCTCCAGTGAGCTATACTATCGAGCAGCCGCCCAACGGGTGGCGGAACTGCAAAAAAAACGCTTCTTCGATCAGAGAAAGCAGTGAACCCGCAGTATCAGTTGAATATATCGTCGATTCCCTCGTTGTTCACAACCGGATCGTTGCTGCGATAAAAATCGGGAGAGTAGCGTTGCATGTCGTGACAGGGGTCGAACCCGGCGGGTATTTCAAATACCCCGTCGTCGGTATAATTTAATTCAGGATCGGCGTATACCTTCTGGTAGAAGATGCCCTGAATTGGGAGTGCCATGCTGGCTCCCTGTCCATATGCCATCCTGTCGAAATGGATGGAGGGTTCCTCACCACCCACCCAGCAGCCTGCGACCAGGCTGGGAGTGAACGACATGAACCAGCCGTCGGAGTTGTTGTTTGTCGTACCTGTTTTTGCGCCCATCTGCCCCTTCAGGTTATAAATTCTGCGCAGGCGACCTCCTGTACCACCATCGACGACAGCCTTCAGCATATCGAGCATCTTGTAGGAGGTGGTTTCGCTGAATATCTCCTTCATCTCCGGCACAAAGGTGGCTACCTCGTTGCCATAAGAGTCCTCAATGCGGGTCACAAACATGGGTTCCACGCGGATACCGCGGTTGATGAAGGAGGAGTAGGCACCCACCATCTCATATACCGATGCGTCGTTGGGTCCCAAAGCCAGTGATACAACCGGGTCGGCAGGTGTCTTCAATCCGAACGACTGTAACATGCGTGCAAAGGCGTAGGGGGAGAACTGTTTCATCAGGTAGGCCGTAACCCAGTTGTCAGAGTTTTGCAAACCCCATTTGATGGAGACAAACTCACCGTTTGCCCCACGCGAGTTGCGGGGAGTCCATTCCTCTCCGGTCTCCGTGATCAGGGTCACAGGTCCGTGCATCATGCCATCGCAGGGGCTCATCCCCTCTTCCATGGCCAGTGTATAGAGGTAGGGTTTGATGGTGGATCCGATCTGTCTTTTTCCGGTGGAGACCATGTCGTATTTGAAATACTTGAAATCGGGGCCGCCTACATAGGCTTTCACATGGCCTGTCAACGGATCCATGGCCATAAAGCCGGCACGGAGAAAGTTCTTGTGGTAGCGGATGGAGTCCCAGGGTGTCATCAATGTATCCACTTCCCGCTGATGCCAGGAAAAGACTTTCATCTCTACCGGTTTCTCCTTGAAATTTTTGAGGATGTCCGCTTCGCTGAAACCGGCTTTTTTCAGTATACGATACCGGTCGGTCTGCTTCATGGCGACCGTCATCAGGTTCTCTACCTGGTCACTCACTTCGCTGGAGTAGGGTGCATACTTCTTCCCGGCTTTTTCCCGGAAGAACTGATCCTGGAGGTAACCTCCCAGATGTTCCTTCACGGCTGCTTCTGCATGACGCTGCATCCGCTTGTTGATGGTGGAATAGATCTTGAGGCCATCGGTGTAAATGTCGTAACTGGAGCCATCTGCTTTCTTGTTCTTGTTGCACCAGCCATACAGTGGATTTTCCACCCATGCGAGTGAATCTTCTGTGAACTGCTGCCGTTGCCAGGAAGCATAATTCTTCCGGTTGGGCTTGTCGGCCATCATCATCTTTGCCAGGTGCTGCCTGTAGTAGGGTGCGGCAATATCCACATGGTCGGAACGGTTGAAATCAATTTCCAGGGGTAGTTGCTTCAAAGAATCGGCTTCCTGCCTGGTGAGATGATCTGCCTTCTTCATTTGAGATAGTACCACATTGCGCCGGTCACGGGTGAGATCGGCACGGCGCACTGGATTATACAGGGATGAATTTTTCAACATGCCGATCAGCGTGGCTGCTTCTTCCACTTTCAGCTCACCGGGCCTCTTGTTGAAATAGGTGCGCGCAGCCGATTCAATTCCTACGGCATTGTAGTTGAAATCATATTTGTTCAGGTAGAGATTAACAATCTCATCTTTTGTGTAGTATCGCTCCAGCTTTGCAGCAATCACCCATTCCACCGGCTTTTGATAAAGACGTTGGATCTTGTTGCTTGCACGAGGGGAATAAAGCAGCTTGGCCAGCTGCTGGGTGATGGTACTGCCGCCGCCGCTTTCGGACTGGTTCAGTATCACTGTCTTAAAAATAGCCCTGCCCAGGCCGATGATGTCGATGCCGGAATGGGAATAATAACGGACATCTTCTGTGGAAATAAGGGCATTGATGAGATGGGGCGACAACTCGGAGTAATCTATCATGATGCGGTTGTCGTCGCTCTCCGAATAGGTAAAGAGCAGATCATTGTCGGAAGAAATTACCTGGGAAGCATATTTATCGATCGGATTTTCCAGCTCGTTGATATCGGGCAGGTATCCGAGCGCTCCAACTGATACGAGTGTGAAAAAAAACAGTGTGGCGGCCACGATGAGTCCGAAGACACCCCACATGGCCTTTACAATGTCATACTTACCCGTGTTGTTTTTTGCTGATCCCTTGCGGAGCGTCTTTTTTTTCTTGCCCATATATGAATTAAATCGCTGTTTTTCTGCTTGAACTTTTCAAAAGTCAGCCGCAAAATTACACAAAACCATTGGAAACAAGAAGGAAGAAGTATTAAAAATAGTTTCCTTCCCGGTTTTACAAAATTCGTGCACAGCGCCTTTTAAAACTTAAATGATAAACCACCCGAAACGTTCAGGCCCTGTGCCGGATGTCCGTACCAGATATCATATTTTTGTGACAGCAGGTTGTTGACTCGCAAACTCAGCGAGAAAGCATCACTTATTTCATAGACACCGCCCAGGTTCAGGTCGTTGATGGCATCCATTTCCTGTTCAATACCCTGGTAATGACTCCACCGGTCTCCGGCAAGGTAATAATTGAGGGTAAACTTCAGGCCTTGTATGATATCGAGGGAGGCACGCAAATCGACTTCAAACCCTGGCTGGTTATAGGCCTTGGGATCTGAGACAGCCACACCGCCGATGGTCATGTTGGCGACGTCGTAGAAATTTTTCTTCAGACGGAGCGACACATCCAACGGTGACCAGATGTTCGACTGAATTAATCCGCCTATATGTGAGTGAGTCAGGTCACCGTAAACAGGGTATAAAACTTCCCTGAAGTTTTCCAGGACATCTCCTCCAATCACTTCCTGACCGTGGTGAATAAGGAAATGGGCATCATCTGTTTTCCGGAAACCGCCAAACAGGTCGATGCGGAACCCATCGGCTTCGCCTATTTTTACGCCGCCATCGATGTCCACAATGGAGAAAGCCGGTTTCACAGAAGCATCATGCAGGAAGTATCGCGATTCATTCATCATATCCAGGAAGGTGTTGTGTTGGAATCCACCGTGGATGTTGGCATAAAGCGATGTCTTGTCGGTCAGCCCCAGATGCAGTTTCACATTTGGCACCACGCGGGCTCTTATTTTATCGGCATCCTGAAAGAGCACATCCACACCCAGGCGGGCGCTTCGGTTCAATCCTCCGAAGAAAATGTAGGGAGCGGCATTGATCAGAAAATAGTTGTCGAAGTCATTGCCGTACGCGGTGGTGAACAGGCTTCCGTCTACTCCTACCTTGGTGTTGATGTCCCTGAAGGGTTTGTCGAATCCTGCCGTTACATTCAGTTGGTTGCCCTTGATGGGGTCACCATTGAGATCGTAGCCGAATTTGGTGGAGAAATTGCTGAAGTCGAGCGAGCCCCTGTAGTTTAGTCGGTCCGACTCTTTCGAGGTCAATCCCAGGTGCACATTGAACACGCCCAAACGTTGTTTTTCGTTGTCGAAATAGCGTGCTTGTTCAAAGCTGTTCCCGTAATAATTGAAGCCTGAGTTCAGGTATGAGAGGTGCATGTTGAGCAGCATGGCGTCGGCATCGTGTTTGTAAGCCAGCTTGCCCAGGTTATCCATAAAGTATGCTGTATTTCCTGCAGGGTTCGAATCCTCCTGCAGGTAGTTTATATCTCCGTTGGTGGAGTTGTGCAGGAAAGTAAAAGCCAGACTGTGTTTTGGCTGATCTACCAGACGATATCCAAAGGCACCGTCGATGTTGGCATAATTGCCGGCATGAAAAGAGAGGTACCCTTTTTTCAGGCTGTAGGGAATTTCCGTCATGATGTCGGTGGGGCGGGGCAAGGCGATCTCCAGGGGCGGTGTCATTCGTCCCGCCCAGGTGGAGTAGTTGGTGTTGGCCTTTTGTACCACCGGCTCCCGCAGTGCGGGGAGCGAGTTTATCTTGTCGGCATCGAGCAGGGTGGGGTTGAAATCACGCTCCAGTTCCAGCTGTCTGCGCAACAACGAGTCCTGCGTCTGGGCAAATAAACCGGCAGAAAGTGCCACGGCTGCCATTATAATATATATCTTCTTCATATAGTTTATATTCACGATTTTATTCACTTTGTTCATGTTATTCGGCTGCGCCGTTAGTTGCTTGCTTCGCTTCGCGTTATTCGTGCGACGCACGTTATTACTTAGCGGAGGCGTTCGTTAATCATTTGCTGAATATCGGCTTCGCCGCCTTTATAATTGTTTTTCAGACTTTCCAGATATTGGCGGGCCTGAAATTCGTCGCCTTTTGCCTGATAAGTATCCGACAGTACAATGAGTGCACGGGCCATCCAGTACTGGTGGGGTGTTCCCTTTTGCATAAACTCTTTCACCTGTGCTTCGGCCCGATCATATGATTTCCATCGGTAATAGGTATCGGCCAGGATGAACTGTGCTTCTGCACCGTAGATGCTGCGGGTATCATTGGACAGGAACTGGAAATCGGCCAGGGCGTTGTCGTTCTCGTTTACCTGCAGGTATGCCTTGCCGCGCAGGTACCTGGCTTCGGTGATCGTTTCCGGCGACAGGTTGCTGCCGGCCAGTAATTCCGTGGCGGCTCTTGCTGCTTCGTGATTACCTCCCAGCGCTGTTTGCGTGCGTACCACGCCCAGCTGTCCCGTTTGTTTGTTTGCTACATTCCTGGCTGAGGAAGCCAGCCGCGAATAGTCGGCCAGTGCCTGCCGGTAATTGGTGTTCTTAAATTCCACCCGTGCTGCGTAGAGGAGCGCATTGTCGAGGAACTTTGCATTGCTTGCCTCAATCACCTTCCGGAAATGAGACAGTGCCTGCTGTTCATCTTTTTTCTCCTCGGCAATCAGACCCAGATAATAATGGGCGTCGCTGCTGTAGGCTCCGTTGGGATAAGCCTGCAGGTAACGGTTCATCGACGAGGCGGCATCGGTGCGGTTCCCCCGCATAAAGACGCTTTCGGCAGCCAGGTAGGTAAGAGAGTCCTGCCGCGATGGTGCGATACGCATGCCACCGGGAAGCGAGTTGGCGTAATTCACATAGCCCTGCACATCATTCATGTCACGATAGACAGTCTCCATGGAGGCAAGTGCATTCCGAGCATCATCCGATCCGGGGAAGCGGGAGATTACATTTTTATAGGCGGCGATACTTTGTGGATAATTACCTGTATTGTAATACAACTGGCCCAGCTGTACACCACCCTGGGAGGCCAGTGCACTTCCCGGGAAATCGTTCACGAGGCGCTGTAACACAGTAATGGCTTCATTTTCGCGGTTAAGCATGGTGAGCGCCCTGCTTTTTTCGTAGAGCGCATCGTCTACATACTGTGAATTGGGATATTGTCGCATCAGGTTGTCGAGCGCACTAATTTTACCATGGTAGTTGCGCTGCAGTCCCATCACGAAAGCGCGCTGGTAGGCTGCGTAGTCGGCAGCGCCCGGATTCACATCGGCAGCCTGCGAGTAATATTGTTCTGCTTCACTGAAGCTGCGGTTGAAGTAATAGCTGTCGCCCACACGATTCAGTGCGTCGGCATATTCGTTTTTTTTGCGGTTTGTTTCTGCCGAAAGGTAACGCTCAAAGGCGGTCACGGCCTGTCCGTATTGTTGCTGTTTAAAAAGGGCGTACCCCAGGTTATACCACCCGGTGGCATAATTCTCATCTGCCGGGGCGGCATTTTGCGTAAACTGACGGAAGTCGTTTGCGGCATTCATGTAATTTCCTATTCGATACCATGATTCCCCGCGCCAGTAGTAGGCGCTGTTGCGTGCTTTGGTATCGTAGTTGCCCATGCCGATGCTGTTGTTAAAATATTGTACCGCTTCGTTCATGTTCCCGTTGATGAACTCCTGGGCTCCCAACTGGAAGAACACCATCTGTTTGGCTTCCAGAATGCGCCGGCCTGGATTGTTGATCCGCTCAATGGCCTTCAGTGCAGCCTGATAGTCTTTGGTCGTGAGAAACGTCTCCGCCAGGATATCGTTTACCTGATTGGTATAGGGAGAATTGGGGTACTCCCGGAGAAAATTTTCGAACAGGGTGATCGATTCACTGAAAACCGAGAAGTTGGTCTGATGGGCCAGCAACGCGTAGTTGAACATGGCTGTCTCTCTGACCTGCGGATCGAAGTTGTGTCTGGTAGCCGCCTCGAAAGCCATCTGGGCCTGCTGCTTCTGGTTGAGCTTCAGGTAGGACTGTCCAAGTTGCAGTTGTGCATTCTGGGTAAGTGCGTCCGCTTCTCCCACAGCCTGCTGAAACATGGCTGCCGCTTCGTCGAATTTGCCTGTCTCGAAATAAGACAATCCCAGGAAATAGGCATCGCCACGCAGCGGCCTTTCCACATGTGCAAGATAGTACTCATAGTATGGAATCGCCCGTGAAGGTTGTCCTATACGATAGTAGCTGTTTCCGAGTACCCTGTTCATTTCCGTGCGGTGACTGCTTTGTGGAAAGCGTGTCAGAAATGCACTTGAGAGACGGATCGCTTCATCAGGCTTTCCATCAAAAAAAGCTGCCTGCGCCGTATAAAAAGCCACCTCCTCCTGATAATCGGGGTGATCTTTCAGACGCTGGAACCGTTGCAGTGCGGCCTGGTAGTTCTTATTTGAATAATCGATGTAACCCAGATAGAAATTACCTGCATCCCGGTACTTGTTGCTGTTTTGCGAGAGCAGTCCGAAGTAACGGGCGGCTTCCTCTTTGTTGTCGAGCTGCAATTCGGTATAACCTTTGCGAAAGCTGTAATCTTCCTGTTCTGAAAGGGTGAGGTAATCCAGATCGGACTGGTTGAACCACATCCTTGCTGATTCCCATTCTTTTCTGTCGAAATGAAACGAGCCTACAAGGAAACTTATTTCATTGCGATGCATTGTTTCAGGATGTACTGCAAGGAAATCTTTCAGTTCCCCGCCGCTACTTTCCTGGCCACGGCGGAACGATGATATAGCCATCATGTAGGCAGCCTCTTCTTTCAGTGTCGCATCGGAACCCACGTTCATAAATTCTGCCAGGATATCCTGTGCCCCGGCGTAGTTTCCTTCGAGAAACATCTCTTTGCCGAGATTATACAGATTTTCATGCCCGGAATAGTAAGTGGTCTTCTGGGCTGGTGAAATCTGGGTGATAAGGGCAAGGATAAGCAATAAGATGATTTTCTTCATATTCTGGATTTTTATGATTCCTCTGTTATTGAATTTTATTGTGGCCTTTTTGTATGTTTATAATCCCGGAGTAATTTTTCCACTCCCTGTCTGATTGATGTAAGCCCGAAATTTGCCGGAGAGAGTTTGTCCGGAGGAATGAACTGCAACTCCGATACATCGTCGTGTGGTTGTAAACCGTGAAAATCACCGACAAAGCACCGGAAAAACAGATCCACGGTATGCACTTCAAAGCCCGAATATACGTAAATATTCGGAATGGAGAAAAGATATTCGGATGAAGTCACACGAAGGGTCGTTTCTTCCCCCACTTCCCTGCGGACTGCCTCTTCGGCTGTCTCGTGCATGTCTATGAAACCGCCTGGCAGGTCGAGGGTGCCCTTTGCCGGGTCCTTGGCCCTGCGGGCGACCAGAATCTCACCTTTTGTATTTTCAATCACTGCCACCACGGCGGCAGAGGAATTGAAGTAGTAGACAAAACCGCATGCGGCGCACTTCTTCGATTTCTCATTGTTTTCCTCGAACTGTGAGGAGGCACACTTCGGGCAGAATCGAAACTGATGCAGGGGATGGTCCATTGATATGCTAATTAGTTAATGCTTCTGCACTTCCACAATTTTTGTTCCGGGAAGTTCCCGGTTGCGTTTATCCACCGCTTCGACGAGATTGTCGGCCAGTGTGGCAAACGCCATGCCGGTGATGCTGTCGGTATTCAGTGCTACGGGCCGGCCATCATCACCTCCTTCGCGGATGCTCTGCACGATAGGTATCTGTCCGAGCAGGGCATATCCCTGTTCTTCAGCCAGCTTCTTACATCCGTCCTTTCCGAAAATGTAATATCTGTTTTCCGGTAGCTCTGCCGGGGTAAACCAGGCCATATTTTCCACCAACCCCAGAATGGGTACATTCACCTTGTCGCCGGTGAACATGCTGATGCCCTTGCGTGCATCGGCCAGCGCCACCTCCTGGGGAGTACTCACAATTACAGCACCCGTGATGGGTAGTGTCTGTACCAGCGTGAGATGGATATCGCTCGTGCCAGGCGGGAAGTCGATCAGAAAATAGTCGAGCTCACCCCAATGGGCATCGCCAATGAGCTGCTTCAGGGCATTGCTTGCCATGGCACCGCGCCAGACGACGGCATCGGACTTGTTGACGAAGAAGCCGATGGAAAGCATTTTCACGCCATAGTTTTCAATGGGCATCATCATGTCGCGTCCGTCCACTTGTTCCATTACGGGGCCCTCATCTTCCACGCCGAACATCTTGGGTACCGAGGGACCGAAAATATCGGCATCGAGCAGTCCCACCTTGTACCCTTTCTGCGCCAGGGCCACGGCGAGGTTGGTGCAGACGGTGCTCTTGCCCACGCCTCCCTTGCCGGAAGCGACTGCGATGATGTTCCTGACTCCCGGAAGCAGATCGGTCGAAGCGGGGCGGGGAGCCTGCTTCGACTTCACCGAGATGTTGCCTTTGATGTCGATATCCGCATCGGCGTATGTGAGAATGGCCTGTTCAGCCATCTTCACGACCGATTTGATGAAAGGGTCGTGCGCCTTTTCGGTGACGAGCGAGAAGCTCACTTTCATGCCATCAATGCGGATGTCGTCGGCTACCATGCCGGCAGATACGATATCCTGTCCCGTTCCGGGATAACGCACATTTTTCAGTGCATCGATAATTAACTGGGGGTATATTGCCATAATATTTAGTGCTCAGCTTTCAGCATTCAGCATTCAGCTTTTGGTTCCTGTAATTTTGCATTGCGGCCGAAGCTGCGGTAGTCATCCTTTTCTATTTCAATATCGGGTTCAACCCACTGCCGCCCGCCGGGGCAGGTAAATTTAATAAACTTGATAGATAAACCTCGTTCCCGCCATTGTTGTTCATAGAAAGTCTGAATTTCCAGCATATCATCCTGCAAGCCGAAGTGATAGAGGTCGTCTGTCTCGAAAAGGACATCGAGTTTATTCTCCGCAATCATGGCCCGGGTATAAGTGAATAAAAAATTGCTGTCTGTTTTCAGGTGAATGATGCCCTCATCGTGGATGATTTCGCTGTATTTTTTCATAAAATGGGTTCCGGTGAGTCGCTTGTTTACCTTCTTCATTTGGGGATCGGGGAAGGTGATCCATATTTCCGACACCTCATTTTCCGCAAAGAAATAGCGGATGAACTCGATATTCGTACGGATGAAGGCCACATTGTCCAGCTTCTCTTGCAAAGCCTGGGTGGCCCCTTTCCACATGCGGGCGCCCTTGATGTCGATCCCGATAAAGTTCTTTTCGGGATATTTGCGTGCCATCCCCACCGTATATTCTCCTTTGCCGCAACCCAGTTCCAGCACAATGGGGTGATCGTTATGAAAATAGGTGTTCCATTTTCCTTTTAACGGGAAACCGTCCTGTTTCAATGTTTCGAAAGCGTATTGAAACACATTGTCGTAGGTTTCCATATCGGCAAACTTGGACAGTTTGTTCTTAGCCATGCAGTTTGTTTATCAAAACTACAAAAATAGCTTTTTAACTGTGAAAAAGGAAACCTCCTTTTAATTTTTTATTGAAATAAAGAAGAAGAGTGTCATTATTCTAAAATATTCTATAACTTTGTCAGATTAAAACCATAAATAACCTTTTTTATATGAAACGAGCTTAATGATTATTGTTACGTAGTTCAATGATTTAGAGCGAGTTCCATGCGACCTTAATGAAAATAATAAAATATTATCGTATGAAAGTGAATGACATTATGACACAGCTTGAGGCAAAACATCCGGGCGAATCGGAATACCTTCAGGCAGTGAGAGAAGTACTGGTTTCCATTGAAGAGGTCTACAACCAGCATCCAGAGTTTGAAAAAGCAGGCATCATTGAACGGATCGTGGAACCGGACCGTATTTTTACATTTCGTGTCCCATGGGTAGACGACAATGGTAGGGTGCAGGTCAACATCGGTTACCGGGTGCAGTTTAACGGGGCCATAGGTCCGTATAAAGGTGGTATTCGTTTCCACTCTTCTGTCACACTCTCTACCCTGAAGTTTTTGGGCTTNNGGACGCTCACAAGCGGAGATTATGCGCTTCTGCCAGGCTTTTGTGATGGAACTGTGGCGCAACATAGGTCCCGATACCGACGTTCCAGCGGGTGATATCGGCGTGGGAGGCCGCGAAGTGGGTTACATGTTTGGCATGTACAAGAAGCTGGCCCGTGAACATACGGGTACATTCACCGGGAAGGGAATGTCGTTTGGTGGTTCCCGCCTGCGCCCGGAGGCGACGGGATTCGGGGCCCTCTACTTTGTTCAGAAGATGTGCCAGACTCATCAGATTGAGTTGAAAGACAAAACGGTGGCTGTCTCCGGCTTTGGCAACGTGGCCTGGGGTGCAGTGACCAAGGCTACTGAACTGGGTGCGAAAGTGGTGGCCATCTCGGGTCCCGACGGATATATATATGATGAAGATGGCGTAAATACGCCCGAAAAGATAGACTTTATGCTGGAACTCCGCGACTCGGGCAATGATGTGGTGGCTCCCTATGCCGATGAATTTCCCCGTGCCACATTCTTCCCGGGAAAGAAACCCTGGGAATGCAAGGTGGACATCGCTTTGCCCTGTGCCATTCAGAACGAACTGAATCTGGAAGATGCCAAGACATTGAAGAAAAACGGTGTCTTACTGGTTGCCGAAGTTTCAAATATGGGTTGTACCGCAGAGGCCGTGGACTTCTTCATTGAAAATGAAATGCTCTTTGCGCCGGGCAAGGCTGTGAATGCGGGGGGGGTGGCCTGCTCAGGACTGGAGATGACGCAGAATGCCATGCATATTTCCTGGAGCAACGAAGAGGTCGATCGCTGGCTCCACCAGATCATGAGTGACATCCACGAGCAATGTGTGTCACATGGCAGGAACGGAAAATATATCAATTATGTAAAGGGAGCCAACATTGCCGGTTTTATGAAAGTTGCCGACGCCATGATGGCCCAGGGTGTGGTGTAATACCTACGAACAGGATAAGTTATTGAAAAAGAGGGTTGCCCCGGTACCGGAGCAACCCTCTTTGATATAGAAGATAAAGGGTTGTCTATTACAATTTTACAACTTTCAGGATTCCCTTATCATTCCCGGCAGAAAGATCCACGGTAAAGATGTAGGTTGCACCTGTTTCCAGTGTGGTACCACTTACCAGTCCGAGGTTTCCGTTGTCACGACCGTTTGTACCATTTCCCACAAACACGATGTTGCTGTCGGTGGAAAGCATTGCACTGCCAAACTCGCCTCCCCAGTCCTTCTGATGGAAGAACTTGAAGTTTATTTCAGCTGCGTTCACAGATTCACCTGCTACCAGGGTTACCTGATAGGTCTTGTTGCCGATGGGTGCCAGACACAAGGCATTTGAAGGATTCCAGCCTACATGATTTTCTTTGTAGGATGGTTTGCCTACCTGGTCACCGATAATCCAGATTGCACCGGTACCGTCTGCCTTCAAAGAGGCCGGATTGTTGCCATCCAGCACTTCTATCCTGAAATATTTCAGTGTGAGATTGGCTGTGATGCGGTACTTCCCTGAGATGGGATTGAATTTATATTTTCCCGCTTCGATCTCAGTGAAGTAATCGGCGTCGATCCACCATGTGGCAATATCTTCCAGACCCTCGATGGTCAATTCCTGTCCTTTTGTAAGATTGGCATCAATCACATAGTTCTGCTTGTCGAGCATCGTCATCTTTTCACCGTTCAGCAGGATTTCGAAGAAGGGAGCAGCCTGATACGTTTTGGTGTTGAAGGTGACCGAAAAGGTACCTCCCACAGGACTCACAAACGGAATATTTTCCGATACATCCTGTTTTACTGCACCCGATTCCCAGCCAAAAATAATTTCCCGTCCCTTGTCATCTACAACCGGTGTTTTGATATAGGCCGGCAGGTCGGTCACTGGAAACGGTTCGGTTGCCGCATACTCAAACGGTTGCCCGGTGGGAAGCATCGGGTAGGAGGCATCTGCCGTCACCAGAATCAGATAAGGGTAGGGAGCACGGGTAATGGGAACATCAAAGCTCTGCGTTGCACTTTTCAAAGTTGTGTTGAGCAAAACAAATTCCAGTGTTGCCGTGCCGTCGGGAATATCCTTCAGAAAGGGTACAGAAATGGTACCCTTGTATTCTCCCTCCTCTTTGGTACGGATCGTAGTGCGTGCTACCTCCTCCTCACCGAAGTAGAGAATGGCGGTGAGTGTGGAAAGCGGGATGTCATCGCTGACAGTCGCTGTAAACGGGAGATTGTCTCCGAAATGAACGTTGGAGAACTGGTTCTCAATTTGTAACACGGGATTCCCTTCCTGCTGCAAATCACTCACATCTTCCGCGCAGGAGAAAAAAGCAATAGCCCCAATTATTCCGAGTATATAATATGTTAAATGTCTCATAGGTCTAAAGTCGTTTGATTTGATTTATTTTTTCCATCGATAGGATAGCACTGCTTTGGCAGGTACCTCATAACTGAAATGCTGTTTTCCGTCATCGAGCGTGATGTTTTTAGTTGCATCGGTGCTGTTTAGCAGGACTACGGCATAGGTGCCGTCGGGGTTCTCGAAAGCGGAATGAATAAATCCCGGGTCAGAGAATCCGCTTGTCCCGATGCGCACAGCTCCCGGCTTAACCACTGAGGAGAGGTGGCCGATGATGTAATAATGTGAATTACGGGTGATGGTGCTGTAGTTGGAACGGTCGATATCCACCGCACCGTAACAGGTCTGACATCCGCCTTCGCGGTTGGGCCCTCTTTCGCTGTCGAGCATCAGGTTCCAGACAATTACCCCCCTGCATCCATTATTCACCGTGCCCAAAGCCACTTCCCGCATGTCGTCGATCAACCTGACCGCCAGATTGCGGCCGTCGTTCCAGGTGCCGATGGAAGTCTCTGTAAACAGCAGTTCGCGGTTCGGGTATTTGGCCTGTATGTCGAGCAGTTCCTGTTTATCGCCACCGTAATTATGATAGGCGGCACCTGCCACGAGATCGCTATCAATGCCGGCATCATAAATCTTTACAGGATAATCGTTCTGATCGGCCATATTGTCATAATTATAATTGTGATCGAACAGGTAGATTTTTGTCTGTAGCGAGGCAGCCTTGAACTTGGGTACCAGGTGATGCTGCACAAATTGCAACTGTTCTTCCCATCCCATGAAAAGGGAAGCGGAGTTGCCCCTGTTCAGCGGTTCATTCTGTGGCGTGACGGAGTAAATCTTTATACCATGCTGTGCCAGCGCCTGTATCCACTTTACGAAGTAAGTGGCATAATCGTCATAATAGGCCGGATTCAACTGGCCGCTGGTCCACGAGTTAAATGGTTGCAGGTCGGTCAGGTTGTTCACCTTCATCCATCGTGGCGGCGTCCAGGGCGAGCCCAGAATCTTCAGGTCGGGATTGATTGCCAGAATTTCTTTTAGAACAGGAATTACGTAAGTAGTCTCCTCCGATGTAAGTCCGAAGTTTTCTATTCCCGGTGTATCGCAGAGGGAGTATTCACTCAACGAAAAATCGGAACAACCGATGGATATCCGCACATAGCTCTGACCCATTCCCTCGGTGGGAGAAAAGGTCTCCTTGAGAAATTTCGTGCGGTTTTCCTGGGTCATCTTCATCAGGTTGAAAGCCGTGGAACCGGTCACTGCTGCTCCGAATCCGTCCATTGTCTGATAACGCGTGGCCGGTACCAGCTTGATGGTGGTAGGAGACATGTTACTTTTTGTACTGAAAGAGGCGGTCTGCTTTTTGAAATCCTGCGCACGGTTGCTGGTAGTGACGAAGAGGGTGACATCCCCGGAAGACATTCCCGGGTTATTCCCGTTATCCGGAGTATTTCCGTCGGTCTCATTACAGGAAGAGCAGCTCCCGAGCAGCAGGACGAGCAGTATAAGCTTTATGTTTTTTATGATTTGCATGCCGTTAGAGTGTTACTTTTTGTATATGTACCGTTTTGGTAGTCAGGTTCACCGTGAATCTGTAGTTTGCTGACTCTATCACCGGTTCATTCTCTCCGTTGGGAATGGTCCAGTCGTTATCGCCGGAGATGATTTGCTCTCCGGTGAAGGTGAAATCACCAGCCTTCTTTTCGTTTCCCCATCCGGTATTTTCGAACGGTTTAAAGCCTGCATAATGATCATGGTCGCCTGGCGTGTAGAAAGTCCCCTGATAGATACCCGTGCTTATCTGACGCAACAGAACGTAATTCAGTACATTGCCAAATCCCCAGCTCGTGTGGGTGCGTTTGTGGCCGGAGTAAACGGCGCTTATTTCATCAGAAGTAACCCGCGTGGGATAGCCAAGTCCATAGCCGCAGGCCAGCAGATAGTCGGGATATGCAGGATTATCGGTACCGACAAAAACGTTCTTCCTGACCGGGTTATAATACAGGGTATACTCGCCTGTTTTTCCCAGAAATTTTACCTGGTTGTCGGACAGCCGTTCAAAAAAATCAGGATTGTACAGGTTCATCCGGTCACCCAG
>DFYK01000006.1 GCA_002383605.1 Proteiniphilum sp. UBA4084
AGTAGTTTTCATAACATGGCGCGGCTTACCATTCGAAGTACGACCCACACCTTTTAAAGACCACTCCGACCATTTAAAGTACAATCCCTTCCTTTTAAAGACAATCCATATCTTTCGAAGTACGCCCTATACCATTTGGGGGACTATTCATACCATTTCATGTACTATCCATACCATTCGAAGTACTACCCATACCATTTGAAGTACTACTCATACCATTTAGGGTACTATCCATACCATTTGAGAGACAAATGATCCTAAAAGTACCGGCGTAACAAGGATTTCCCAAACTTTGCCTGTGGATAAGGCCAAGTCCGTATTGTTTAATTTTTAAAGTTTAAATTATGGGAACAATTAAAAAGGGAATTCTGGGTAGTTTCTCCGGCAAAGTGGGAAACGTAGTGGGCGCCTCCTGGAGGAACATCGCCTACATGCGAAGCTTGCCGTCGAGTATGCGCAACCCGCGCACCGAGAAGCAACTGACGCAACGCAACAGGTTTTCGCTGATCGGAAAGTTTCTGAAGTGCATCATCCCGGTAATCCGGGTGGGGTTCAAACATGTCGCCGGCACCTCTAACAGCGCCTTCAGTGCGGCCATGTCATACAACATCCGGAACGGGGTGAAGGGCGAGTACCCCGATTTTGAAATCGACTTTCAACAGGTGGCCATCGCCATGGGTGGATTGTATCCGGCGGCCAACGTGACGGCGGCCTGCGAGGCGGGAAAGTTGAAGTTCACCTGGGATGCGGCATTGCGGAACAACACGTCGACGGAGGACCGGGTCATGGCTGTCGCCTACAACCCCACCAGGGAGGAGGCGGTGTACGACATGAATGTGGCGACAAGGGCCACAGGAAATGGTTTGCTGGAGATACCGCCCACATGGGACGGCGCTACGGTGGAGACTTTCGTGGCATTTGCATCGGAAGATGGCGCACAGGTGTCGGACACGGTCTACACGGGACAGGTTGAGATCATCCCCGAATGAGGGTAACAGGTTGCAGAGCCGCTCTGAAAGGGGCGGTTCTCTTCCGTTCATCGGATAAACTTTGTACATGATGATGATGGAAATACTTCAACTGAACAACGAGCTGCTGGCCCTGCTGAGCTCATTCATGGGCGGGGGCGCGCTGGGGGGACTGATCTCGAACGTGATCAACCGCAAGGAGAACAAGCGCATCAAGAAGAGCGAGGCGGTGCAGAAGGAGGCGCTGGCACGAAGGGAGGATGCCTCGGCGGCGACGGAGATGATGGGGCTGCTGGAACGTACGGTCGCTCACATGGAGCGGATGAACACCTACAACGAATCGAACGCCGAGAGCCTGCTCAACATGGTGCGCGATCGGGATAAGCTGAACGACAAGCTGAAAAGGGACCTGGAGCTGCTGCAGCTGCAGCGGACGGAGGATCACCGCCGCATCACGGGCCTGGAGAAGACGGTGGAACGGGAGCTGACGTGGCGCCAGGATGGCGACTACCACTATTGCGTAGTGAAGGATTGCGAAATGCGCAAACCGACAATGGGTACTTTTAAAAGATTGGGTCATGGATAAGAATCTGTTTTTTGAATCGATCAGCGGGTCGCTCTTTAACGGGCGGCTTTCACCGGCACAGCGCAGGGGCATCGAACATAAACTGTCGGCATTCGACCGGCATGGCATTGCGGATGACAGATGGCGCGCCTACATGCTGGCTACCTCCTACCACGAGACGGCCGCAACGATGCTGCCGGTGGAAGAGAAGGGAAAGGGAAGGGGCAGGCCCTACGGGCAGAAACGCAAACAGGACGGGTCGCCTTATGAGGTACCGGAAAAGATCTATTACGGTCGTGGCGATGTACAGCTGACCTGGTATGAGAACTACGAGCGGATGGGGCGACTGCTGCATCTTCCCCTGCTGAAGCTGCCGGAGCTGGCGCTGGATCCGGATGTGTCGGCACGGATCATGATCGAGGGAATGACGCGGGGGACCTCCAACCGGGGGGACTTCACCGGGCTGGCGCTGGAGGATTTCTTCAACAGGTGGCGGGATGATGCGGTGCAGGCGCGGCGGGTCGTCAACGGTATTGATCGGGCGCGCCTCATCGCGCAGTATCATGCGGCGTTTTTGCAGGCTTTGCGCAGGGCGGGTTCATCGTGATTGCGGTATGTCCCATTTGCACTTGGTATTTGCGGTATGTCTCGTTTTCGTCGTCTGCCGATGTTTTGCGACCCATTTTTGCCTGCCCTCGCTAAAAGAGCAAAACTCGCTTCGCTCACACAACTGCTCTTTTTACGCTCGGTGCAGGCAATGGGTCCCCGCAAAACATCAGAGGCCGCCGACTCCGAGACATACCTTACCTTTGGGACAAACCCGGCATCCGGAACCAACTGACATCCGGGACATATCTAACCTGCGGGACTACCTGATATGTGTACATAGCCCTCCTGATAAGGCTTTATCAAATAAACACATTGAACAAGCATAGCAACTGAACAATCGGTGCAATCAAAATAGTGAATACATAAAAAAATTAAATCGTATGAAGACAACAACAATCATAATTATTTCGATGCTCCTGCTCGGGTGCAGGGCCGGAAAGACGGTNNTTGTTGAAAACGGATTTAAAGCGCGTAAGAGAGGAGAACGTGACGCTGCGGACCGAGGGGATGAGTTATGAGATAAAATACGACACGGCGGCTCCGATCGACACGACAACGGGCAAACCGCCGGTCATGAGTGAGCGCATCATCACGCATCTCAGCCGGTACGAAAAGTCGGTGGCCGACGTGGAGCATCAGCAAAAGGAGTGGTCGCTGGAACGGGAGAGCCTCACCCGGGAGAACAGCAGCCTGCAGCTCTCGGTGGACAAACTGACGCGGGAAAACAGGGAGCTGAAGGAGAAGTCGGCTCCCTCCTACCCTTTCAGGCTGAAACTGCTAACGGCCATCGTTATGCTGGGCATCCTGCTTGCCGCATGGCGTTTACTTCGCAGGAAATAGTTTAACATAAAAAAACCAGAAGTAAACTTCTGGTCAAATTTATTAACTTTTTCCGGTTTCAGATCACACGGCCCAGGATGGTTTCCTTCAGCGGTGTAACGAGCGAGTCGGCACCGAAGACGTTGATGTAGACTTCATCAACGATCTTGGCAATCTCGGGCGTACTGCCGGAGGTGATTTTCCCATCGTTCCAGAAGGTAAATCCTTTTTCGTGAAATTCGAAGGGGCCCGGACTGTATCCGGCAAAGAAATCACGGTTGCAGATGAAGCCGCTCTTCTTCTCAACCAGGGGAATGCATTCTTTCTCCGACATGGATGGACAACCGCAGGAGTCGAACACCACAATGTCGCCTCCGGAGATCACCTTGCCCACAACCTCACAGGCGCTCCACAGGGGATGACGTTCGGAAGGGTTGTCCGAAACAGATTCGGGGGGAAGGGTGATGACATAAAAATTACATTTGCGGATATCTTCCAGGTCCGATGTACAGGAGAAGCCTTTGTATAAAGCATGCTGAATAAGCTCTCCCGAGACCTTTAACAGGCTGTCGTGTCCACGCCGAAGCTCTTCTACACGTTCCTGATCGGGATCGTACCCGATGGTTTTGTAGTTTTCACCGAAAGCGAGGGCATGTACCAACCCCGTGTGACCAAGCCCGATTACGCAGACACGGGGATCAAAATAAGAATAATCGTCTTCTGAAGTTGTTGATATGGGTCGCATTGCTGTTCTTAAAAATATTAGTTCCCATTCCGAAAATCGGATTACCAATAAACAGTGGAAGAAATAATTCCTTCCTCCCTAAGACGTTTAACAATATAGTAGTCCATATTGTTCCTGGTGCGGCGTCCGTGTGCCAGACAATAAACATGCCGCACCGAAGTGCCAAACTCCCGCGCAATGGCCCGGTAAACCTTCTTATTACGCGAGGTAAAGTATCTGAACACGTTAAACATAGCAAGACCTTTAAAAAATATTTTCCAACCAAATAAGTTTTCACATCACCGGATCGTTACCCAATGACAAACATTACCATGCGTCGATTTCACTATACAACCACCGGAACCGGAAATTGTTTATTACGTCCGGTTACGTTTTGGTGACTTTTCAAGCTTAAAAAAAATAACAGGTCTCTAACCTACTCGGAAACGAGACTTTTTGATTCATAATACACGAAACAGAATGTGAAAGAACAAATACCCTCATTGTGCAACAAAAGTAAGACATTATTTTATAGAAAAAAACATTTTTTGGAAAATTTTACGACGAATCAAAGTTTCATGTCCATCAGCCTGTTTCGTTTGATAAAGCATGCCGTATTGCCGTTTTATTTTTTCCGACAAAAACGAATTATCTATCAGTTCATCAATCGACGGGTATTTAGCCGTAAAAACGGATAACTCCTTATCAACCATTTTATCCGGCAAGCCTATCACCAAACCAAACTCTCTGAAAGATACTCCGTTTGCTTTTCCGCCCTTGAAGAATTCCGGTTTGTTTGTTTTAAATAATCCACAATAAATTGTGATTTTGGTTGTTTGGCTACCCTAAAACAGATATAATTTCGATAAATACGTGATAAGGAACGAATAAAATGCAGTGATTTTTACACTCCCGTATCTTATGGTAGTCACCTTGTTGCCATCGAGTGTAGCAATTGCACCTTTATAAACGAAGAAATACTATATTTGTACAAAATATTCGACTATGGACGAAAAAATTGCAATAATCGAAAAGTATAACTTATGGGGGNNATAGGAAATCGGTTAATTAAAGTGCTTGTTGGACAAAGGCGTTCCGGCAAAAGCTATATTTTGAGACAAGTTGGCAAACAGCTTATTGACAATGGTGTAAAGCCTGAAAATACGTTGTTTATAAATCGTGAATTTGTCGACCTGGATTTCCTCCGTACATACAAAGATTTAGACGAACTCGTTAAATCGTATAAGAAAGAACTTAAACCCAAAGGTAAAGTTTACATTTTCATTGACGAAGTCCAAACAATAGAACAATGGGAAAAAGTTATTAATTCATACGCCCAAGATTATTCGGACAGTTACGAAATATTCATTACCGGTTCCAATTCCAAAATGCTTTCGGGTGAATTAGCCACACTCCTATCAGGACGATATGTATCTTTCGAAGTTTTTCCATACAGTTACTCGGAATATTTGGGAATAACGGGGCAAGACAGGGGCAAACAAAGTTATATGGCTTATATGGATGGTGGCGGACTGCCCGAATTATTTATGCTCCAAAAACAAGAACTTAAACGGAATTATATCTCTGCAATAAAAGACACCATCTTGTTAAGGGATATAATTCAACGCAATAACATACGTGATCCCAAGCTGCTTGAAGATATTTTTGTGTTTTTGGTGAACAACGCTTCTAATCTGATATCCATATCAAGTATTGTAAAGTATTTCAAAGGACAGGGACGAAAAGTAAGTTATGATGCGATATCCAACTATATCGGATATATCGAAGACACATTTTTAATTCATCGTTGTGACCGATATGATATAAAAGGAAAAGACACGTTATCGGGTAATGCTAAATTTTACATGAATGATTTAGCCTACAAAAATTATCTTTATCCGGGATTTGGTTATGGTTTTGACTATTTAGTAGAAAATTTAGTCTATTTGGAGTTACGCCGTGCCGGATATGATGTTTATGTAGGGACACTTAGAAATAAGGAAGTCGATTTTGTGGCAAAAAAAGCCGACCAGATAATTTATGTACAAAGCACCTATATGCTCGTTGATGAAGATACTATTGAACGTGAATATTCAGCATTGGAAGCTATTAACGATAACTATGAAAAAATTATTGTTTCGCTCGATGATATAGCTTTACCGTTGAAAGGTGGAATAAAACACATAAGAGCATGGGAGTTATTTAACCCAACTTTGACCCCTAAAAA
>DFYK01000115.1:0-20140 GCA_002383605.1 Proteiniphilum sp. UBA4084
CGGAAGCTGTGACGGTTAACCCCTTTGATGGTTACCTTTGTTCCGTTGATATACAATCCATCGCTTTCCCGCACTTCGATGGTACGAAAACCAAACTTCTCGCGAATCTGATGCAGTTCTTTGTTGTGTTCATCCAGCAGGGTAAATTGTGCTGTATAAAGATGGGGTGTTTCCGCTGTCCACAATAGCGGCGAGGACAGATTCAGGCTGAGAGAAGTCCGGTCGCTTCCGTTTCGCAGCGAAGAGGTTGTCTCTGCAACCTTCTTTCCGTCGGCTGTAAAAATTTCTGCCCTGATGCTTAAATTTCCGGGTGTTGCTTTTCCAAGATAACATTCCGCCACAAAAGTGCCGTCGGCCTTTGCATTGATGGCTGTTCCTTTCAGATGGACGGCCGGTTTGATCTCTAAAAATACCGGCCGTATGATACCACCAAAATTCCAGAAGTCAGCCCTCCGCTCAGCAAGATTCACCGAGGCATTCTCCGACTCTTTTTTCACCGACACCTCCAACAGGTTTTTCGAACCATATCGCAGCAGATCGGTGACGTCGTATGAAAACCGGTAGAATCCACCCTGATGTTTCGGTCCAGCCTTCAAACCGTTTATCCTGACCTCGGTATCGGTCATCGAAGCCTCAAAAACCAGGCTGATATGCTTGTTTCTCCACGCCTCGGGTACGTCAAATTCATATTTGTACATCCCTTCCTCTTTGGCAACCCCTTCGGGAAACGCTTTGCCATAGAAGGACATCCCATACTGAAACTGACCGAATCCCTGTGTCTCCCAGCAGGAGGGTACCTTTATTCTGGACCATTTTCCCGCGTTCATTCCTTCAGAGACAAAGAAATCCCATTCCACTGCATCGGAAGCACCCTTTCCCGACAGATACCGGATGACAGTCTGCGGCGTGTTATCTTGCTGTGCACAAAGTGAAAAAAAATGAGTGCACCCCAATAAAATAGCAATATAAAAAAAATGTCTATTTGGCATACGAATAACCCTGAAATTTTATCCTGTTTTTAAAAGACGCAGATTACCGGTTTTTGTACCCGGAAATCCTGAAATGCAGTCTGTGTTCTCTCTTCTCCACAGCATATTGGGTTAGCACTCCCGGGCCGCAACTGCTGTTTCCCAGTCCCATCTGTATGGCATCGATCGACAGGATGGTTTCTGTACGGGGTGTGAGTCGATGGCTGTGTCTTGCACCGGCCAGGTCTTTTGCCAGGTAGTGCAGTGCGGAAGCCGAAAATAGGTTGTCAAGCGCTGTGATGCTCACTCCGTGGCCCTTGTCGTCCTTCAGTGTGAGCTGTCGTATTTCCTCCCTGTTTCCATTTTCCTGAGGAAAGGGATAATTTACAAACTGATTCGTAACGGTTGATTTCCAAAGTCCTACAGGAGCCAATGCTTTACGGTCCCTGTAATTCTCATGGGGCCCGAGTCCATACCAGGTGTAATTTTCAAGTGCACCATCCAGCGACAACACAATGCCGAGGCGAGGCAGCTCAGGCAGTTCACCTTCCAGAACAAACCTGAACGCCGCATCCATGGAACCGTCACCCGAAATGGTGTAGACAGCGTGTGTCAGAATGGATCCGTTTTTATACCTGTTTCGTTTTGTGGCGGTGATCTCAATCCTGTTATCCGGCATTCTTCTCCACCCTGTTTCTTCTGTGGAAATAACCGGGACATCCATGCCGTTTTTCTCCCAGTCGGCTGCCAGCCAGTTTCCAAAGCCCCGGTCGTTATCCACCGGAGCACGATAGGCCTGCGTTGTAAATTGTTTCGGAAGATCAGAGCCGGAGGCAAGCAGCTCCTTGTCGGCGTATTGCAGGGACGACAGCTCACCCTCTTTCATATCCCACTTCATGTTGAAATTGTCATTACCGATCAGCAACATATCCCCTTGAACCGACGTGACTATTTTTTCGCTCTGTTGAGTATCAATGTTGTTTCTCAGATCTGAAAACCCATCCCTTAGCGTAAACTGTTCCCAGGCTACCTCAAAACCTTTCTCTGCCCAGGAAGTTTTTTCCTTCAGCAGAAAGCGCACCATCAGTTGAACATCTCCCTCCGAAGGAATCGATTTATCCGACCGAAAACTAAAAGTGGCAGATTCTCCCGGAAGCACGGCAGCAGGTTCCATTGCATGCACCTCTCTTTTTTCACCGTTTACCGAAATCCTCCATTCGATGAGGTATTCACTCAGATCGATATGATGGCTGCGGTTTGTCACCTTCATCCGAAGAGGCTCCTGCTCCACCAATTCAATCAGTACCGGCTGATACACCTTTTTCACTTCCCAATATTTGGGAGTCACCGTGCGATCAGAAAAAACAACCCCGTCCAGACAGAAATTATTGAGGTTGGGCCTGTCTCCGAAATCACCGCCGTAGTTCACGATACGTTTTCCATCTTCTGCAGTGGTAAAGATCCCATGATCGGCCCACTCCCAGATAAATCCGCCCAGCATGCGCGGGTTGCTGTATATCTCATCCCAATACTCTTTAAAGTTACCCATCGCGTTGCCCATGGCGTGGGCATATTCGCTGGTAAGCACCGGGCGGTCGTCATTTGTCCGTTCAGCTATGCTCAATAACCTTTCCCATCGCGCATTCTCGGCCCTCTCCCTACTTTCTCCTTCGGGAATGTTGGGGTTGAGATACGCTTGCTGCAGTCGCGGGTAGAAACGGCTGATGATATCGACTGTTTCAGGGTCTTTCAGTTCATCCTGTGCACCTTCGTAGTGAACGGGACGGGTAGGATCATAATCTTTCAGCCATGCCGATATGGCCGCGAAATTAAAGCCGTAGCCCGATTCATTTCCCATCGACCAGACCACAACCGACGGGTGATTCCTGTCCCTCGCAGCCATCCTGATTGCCCTGTCCATGAATGCATGCGTCCACTCAGGGTCACTGGCCAGCATGCCTCTTAGTCCATGCGTCTCAATATTGGCTTCATCCATCACATAGAGTCCGTACTCATCACACAACTCGTACCAGCGCGGTACATCCGGGTAATGCGCCGTGCGTACCGCATTGATGTTTGCCCGTTTCATCAGCAGTATGTCACGTATCATACCCTCTTCGCTCATCACCTTAGCCGTAACCGGATCATGCTCGTGGCGGTTCACGCCCCGGAAACGTACCGGCTTGCCATTTACCAGAAAGCGTCCGTTTTCAATTTCAATACTTCTAAACCCTATACGGGTAGAGGCTTGCTCCACCACCCTGCCGGTGGAATCACTCAGCGAGAGTACCAATGTGTAGAGATAAGGAGTCTCCGCGCTCCATTTTTCGGGATTCTTTACTTTAGCACTCAACCAGGAGAACTTACGAAGTCCTCTTTGCGGAAACCGGTCGTTCATGATGACAGCTTGATGGTCTGAATTGATGATAGGAACCACATCCTGTGATAATACGGAATCCAGAACCGCATTGCCGGTCGCATCAAACAGGCGACCCTCAATAGTATACCCGGCACCCGACTGTCCACCATAAACTGCAATCTCGGGGCTTATCTGCAGCTTGGCATCCTTATAATCTTCATCAAGCAGTGTTCTGACACCAAAGTTCCGAATCCGTATATCCTCTGTTGCATAGAGATAGACTGAGCGGTGAATTCCCCCGAAACGCCACATGTCCTGATCTTCCAGATAGCTGCCATCGGAATATTTATACACCTCCACGGCGATGAGATTCTCCCCGTTTTTCAGCCAGGGTGTGATTCTGAATTCAGAAGGTTCCATGCTACCCTGGCTGTAACCTACCCTCTCGCCATTTATCCAGACATAGAAGGCACTCTGTACCCCTTCGAAATGAAGAAATACCTGTTTTTTGTTCCATTCTTCCGGAAGCTGGAAAGTACGGCGGTAGGAGCCGACCGGATTTCTCTCCTTGAAGGTGGTGTACGACTCTTTGGGTTCCTTCGTGACATAGGGAGGATCAATTTTGAAAGGATATCCCGCGCTCACGTAGATGGGTGTACCGAAACCATTTACCTCCCAGTTGGCAGGAACAGGAAAGCTGACCCAGTTCGAATCATCAAAATCGCATCTGTAAAACGTTTCTGGCCTCTTCTCCGGATTGGGTACCCAATTAAACTTCCATAAGCCGTTCAAATAAAGTATCCGGTCGTTCTTCACCCCAAGATATGGTGTAAAGGAAGCCCTTGCAGGCTCTCTGTTTATCTGCAACACATGCTGATTCTCCCAATCGTTTTGGCCAAAGCCGGGAACCGCAATGAGTAGAAAAAGAAGTATAATGGATGTGAATGTGAGTCGTTTCATAATTTTTAAACTAAGAACCAAGACAAAAGACAAAAGACAAAAGACAAAAGACAAAAGACAAAAGACAAAAGACAAAAGAATCAAGATAACAGCTTCTTTTCAAAAGTATAATTACCTGAACTACTGCACAGTTAAAGAGCTCAGGTTTAATCCTTTCATGTTTTCCGATGACAAAATAACCCGGTAATGTCCCGCATTGATAAAACCATTGGTGCTGGTGCTCAGTGTGCGCCATTTTTCGGGAGCTACAGGAAAAGTAATCCTGTCGTCCTTCAGGATTGTCCCGTCTGCTGCCACAAGCCTGAATCGCATCTCTTTTGGGCTGTTACTCACGTTCATGTAAGAGAAACGAAAAGCGTATATATTGGCCACGCCGGTAGACACGTCCCAACTGATGGAGCCGGGGCTACTACCTGTAAAGTCCAATGACACCCTGTCCTTTACCTTATTTATTTCAATCTCACCCGCAATCTTCGCATCTTCTGCCGGGTATACCATAGCCTGTCTGCCGTCGTCTCCCGCGGGAAGCGCTTCGACAGGGGTTTTCACCACCTTTTCTATCTTGCTCCAGCTCCACCCGTCAGACGGTGAAGGATCTGCAGGCCTTATATCCTGATTGCGCGATGCAATGGCAATAGCCGAGATGAGTGCTTGTCCCGCTTTCACCTGAGGAAAAGATATTTTCAGCTCCCCTCCCTGCACCGTTGCATCCAGTACCTGTTTCAATGCCCGGTCGTGTCCCGATTCAGCCCAGAGATCCAGATCACGGATATATACCGAGTCGTTCAGCGCCACATCAAACACCCTGTAACCTTCACCATCCCGAATGCCTCCTGTTCCGTACCAGGCCTCGGTAAAATAGAGTTCCACCCTGTACTCCCCATCCGAAAGCGGGAAATGGTATGCCAGCTCATGACGCCCGTACCGGAATTGTCCGAACAGCCCCCAGTCTCTTGTCCCTTTTATAGGATCATCAGTATATCGTTGACTTCCCTGATAGCGATTTATAGGCTCAAATTGATCGGCCCAGGAAGTAGAACCCCAATGCTTGTCACTCTTCTTCGCAATATCGGCGCTCCACACCTGACCATATTCATCCCGATAAGCATCCCCACCGCTGTTTACACGATAGATATAGTGATATCCTTCCTCTCCCTTCAGTATGGGGCCGGCATCATCGTAGAGCGACCCAAAACGGGGCGATTCGGGAAGATGATCAAGAACGATACAATCCTCCGCTATCGGTTTACCATCCACGTAGCCCACCGCATACAACACGTTGTATTTGATATCAACCTTGTTCCAGATAAAATGCGTCCCTTTGGGCCCTCTCTTCTTGCGTCCCAGGGATACCGATTTCACATCATTGAAGAGCTCCACCTCATCGCAGTTTGAGAATACCCGAATTCCGTCCTTCACACCCGGTGAGCTCCAGCGGTCACTCCAGGTGTGTGAAACAATATAAACCATGGGATCGCTCTCCGGTGAGGCATAGTTGGCGCGGTACATGTAATACACATCCAGCGGCTCTCCCCACGTGGTGAGCAGTCCCTTGTAGTTGACGGGCCCCACCTTGTCTATCACACGATACCCCTCATCGGGATGCCTTCTACCGGGGTTGTCGTGTGAATTAAATATCCACTGGAACTGTCCGATGGCACTCTCTTTGGCTTCTTCGCCCAACCGTACCTTTTTCTCCATCAGCTGGTACATCCTGTCTTCGCTCCAGACACCATCCTGATCAAAAACGCCTTCGGTATGCAAGTCGATGGAACGCCACGCCCCATACTCCCCGTTCAGCAGCTGATTTTTTAACTCCTCCGCATAGTTGTCCGGATCACCACCGTAGGTACCCGACCAGTTTTGCACCACATTCCCGTCGGTTCCGCTCCCGCCGTTGCAGGTGACGATCACCCGCTGTTTGCTTGCTGTGGGATCCATCTCCCTGATTATTTCCGCACACTCCTCCGCAAACTCTTTCGGGAGAACGCTCTCGTTTTGCAACCCCCACATGATCACCGAAGGAGCGTTGCGCCTTTCTTTGATCCATTGACGGAGCAGATTTTTGAAATTCTCCCGAAAAGCAGGCGTGTCGTACCATATATGGGCCGAAAACTGAGGCCAGAACATGATTCCCTCTTTGTCCAACAGTTCCTTGTAGTACAGATTGTGTGGTTGATGTGCATCCCTGAACGCATTAAAACCGGCATCTTTCATCATGTTCACCCGCGCCCTGATCTCCTCTTTTGAAAATGCGTGCGACTGTCCGAAGCGATGTTCATATTCGGCTGTGCCATTCAGAAACAGGGAATTTCCGTTTAACCGGAATGTGGGGTCACCATCATTTCTCAACACCGGCCAGCTGATGGTTCGTATGCCGTAAGGAGTGGTTACCTCATCGGTTGTAGTTCCACCCCTCTTCAGCACCGAAGCAAGCTTGTAGAGATAGGGATCACTGTTGCTCCACAAATGTACATTCTCCAATTTCGGGCTGACCTGACTGATGATCTTCGTTTCACCCGGTTCAAGTGTTACCATCTCCGAAAGGCGAAAAACGGCGACCCCATTGTCGTCGTTCAACCTGGTTACAAACTCCACTGTCTCCGGACTGTTTCCATAATTTTTCAGCTCCGTTTCAATATGCAGATAACGGGTATCACTGTTCCAGATATGAACACCGAATGGCTCGATTCTGACCTTGTCGACCACCTCCATCACCACCGGACGAAATATTCCCATGGGTTGCGAGCCTTCCGAGAAGCCCCACTCTGAGGAGCAGCCGCCGCACACCCAGGGCATGTCGGTGATCATCGAAGGATGTTCGGCTTTCACCGTCAGCACATTATTTCCACCCCGGTTCACTGCATCCGTCACATCCAGCGTGAAGGTGGTTCTCCCTCCCGGATGCCGTCCAAAGTTCTTTCCGTTCAATGTGACGGTTGCATAGGTTCCCACTCCCTCAAACCGGATAAAAAAGCGTTTGTCGCCATCATATTCCGGCAACCTGAACTCCTTTTTGTACCAGGCATTGCCATGTCTGTTCCCATGAAGATGCTGCCGGTAGCCATGATAATCATCCCAGTTATGGGGGATATTCACCCGTTTCCAGTCGCCATTCACATCAAATGCGTCATATTTCCTGCTATTCTCTTCTGCAGCTACGGTGTACCAATCCTCATTCAGTTGTACAATGCCTCTTTTCCCTGTGGGTTCAGGCTCAGGGAAACGGAGTTTCGACCTTCCCTTAGGCTCTGAAACGGCCACAGCAATTCCACGCTGGTCATGCTCGTTCACGGCACAATAGAAGTGATAAACCACTCCTTCATGGTTTATCAGGCATGATTTATGCGCAAACAGGTTGTCATAATCTTTTGAAGGAATGATCAGATCCTCTCCTGTCCAGTCTGTCCAGTTCACCAGATCATAGGATGCGGCAAACGTATTGTAGGCCTTATATTTTCTATCCGCACGAAATGCGCCGAAGTAAAACATCACATACAGATCATCCATCTTCTGGATGTGTGCATCGCCGGTGATTCCCTCTTCGTGAGAAAGGACCGGATTGCCCGGGTATCGCTCCCAGTTGACCATATCATCAGAATAGGCAATACCTACCCTCTCGGCCTTGATATTATTTTGGGGATTGATGCCGCCTGCGTTGTAAAACATGACAAACGGCTTCCCAAAGGTTTCGTTATCATCACGGAATGCACTGCTCTTATACTGAATAATATTTTCAAACCATTGGGCATCTTTATCCTCGGGCGACATGGCCGGCTCATCAAAAGCCTTCCACTCGTGCGCTACGGTGGGATCTTTTTCCGTATAAGCAACACCGATCTTCAGAGGCCCCGTCTCGTAGCCAGTCTCCGCGCCCCCGATATAGGTCATCCAGTATTTGTCGTCGTAGCTGTTCAGCTCGTAGCTGCCGCCCCAGTGATGGTCGATCAGCGAAGGATATCCTCCCCGCTGGTCCTCATCCCACTTACCGTCACGAAAAGAGAGCACCCTGCCCAGGGTCTTCCACTCCAGCAGATTGTCGCTTTCGGCTAGCCACGTTTCGTAACCCCGACCATCTTTCCCCGATTTGCCATCGTACCGCAGATAGGTCATATACCATTTGTCGCCCCTTCGGAATACCGTCGGGCAGTCCATTTTCTCATTGTTGCTCTGCGGTGCAATCACCAGTCCATATTTATGGGGAGTCTTTACCTCCTCATACACCGCCTTCATCCGTGATGGTGGAACAGCCTTTCCGGAGGAGGATACTTTGCACCCCAGAGAAGTTAAAAAGATGAGGAGTGCAGTTAAACTAATTTTGATTCTATTCATCCCGGCGTAATCAATTAATAAAAGAGCCAGTCTACTGTTTCACTGGCATCGTCATCTGTGATCCCCGCATTTCTGGGGGATACCTCCGAAGTGGTAAAGCCCAGCACCAGCAGTGCACCCTTTCCAAGATTAAGGGTGTGCCTGCCCGGAGAAAATGAATAAGTGTGTACATTCAGTGCCGGCATACCCGATAACTGAACCGCGTTCAGCAGTACAGGATCGGCCTGGCCATACAGATTGGCAGAAGCATCTGTTTCCAGCGTCGGTGCTTTCGCATACGCGCTCTGATCATCCCTGAAATATCCGATCAGCAATTTCACGGAACCGGCTGTTTCAAATTCAAGGATCGTCCCGTTTTCTCTTTGAGAAGCCGCATCCAGCCTGAATGCCTTCATATGCTGTAATTCAGTTGCCATCTCTTCAACGACCGACTCACCTCCTGCCTGTATTCTCTGTCCCTTTGTCAAGGCCACCTGTTCCGCTTTTGGGCTGATAATTTTTACCTCTGCAGGTATAAGTGGCAACACATGCGCACCGCTCTTCCCCTGCTTGTCGGACTTCAGCAATTGAATATTCTCCCTGAAATTATGTAGTTCCTTCTCATAATGTGGCAGTAGCTCTGCCCAGGTTTTATTTTTACCGTCATCGCCTCCAATGGGTATCCTCCTTTGTGCTGTCTGCAAGCTGTTGGCGTAATAATAGGCATCTTTTGTCAGCTCCACCAGCTTTCTGTAGTGCTCTAGGCTCTCCTCCAGAAGCGGCTGAGCCTCATCCAGGAATTTGATATCTTTGCTGTACTGGTAGTCAAGAACCTTTTCGGCAGCTCTTACCTTGAGGTTGAAGAAGTAAGCAAACTCCCTGTAAGCATATACATCATTCCGCAGACGCAGAAACTCATCCCTGTTCCTTGTGACATTTTTCTCTGCCTTGTCTATGGCTGCTACTGCCAGATCACCATGTCTCACAGCCTCATCCACAATCTGCGACGGCAACTCACCCCTGTGCGGTATATTTTTCCACTTTCTCTCCACATACTCAATCAGCTTTTCTCCTTCGGGTCCGCACGACTCATAAAAGCCGGGATATATTTTATATTTGTAGGGATTGACCAGCTGACTCATAAACATCCCCAGCAGCAAGGTCTGCCTGTTTCCCTCGGTGATGCCAAACCTTCTGAGCAACTTGGGAGATATTTCACCAATCTGCTCATAGGCTTCCAGAATATCGGCCGATTTACCCCCGGCGCCATAGTACTTATCAAGCTGACTGCTCCAGTAAGATATCTCCTGGTTTCTTTCCCTATTGGCTTTCCAGGCATAACGACCCCATGCCTTGTACCAGATCCAGTCCCTCTCGGTCTGTTTCAGACGCTCCCCTCCGGGCAGCTTATCAGCCGTGTAGGGCCAGTCCCAGTAGGAAGCCTGCGGATACAAATGCAATCCGTTCGCTCCATGTACCGCATGCATAGCCTGAACCGATTTCTGTATAAAGTCGGGTGAGCCATACCTGAAAGGTTCCAGGTTGGCCAGTATATGCACATTGTCGATATGAACCGACCCGAGTGAGCTGAGGTTCTGATGAATCTGAGACCAGGGCCCGCGGGGTTCATAGGTTGTGAGAGACTCCCCGTTGTATTTGTGCATGGTGTACAGGTTGCTATATATCGGAAGCGCTTCGTCCATCACCATTTTGGCATCCGTGTCGTGTGCACGGACAATAATGGGCGGTTCATCGGTACGACCCGATGCTTTCAGTCCATCCCTGACACCCGGGATAACCGTCTTTGTAAACCATGCCACATCATCCTCGTAGGTAGCCATCGCTTCACCCAGGCAGACCAGCAGACCCACATTGGGATACTTTTCGACGAAAGCAGCGATCGACTTTTGTGTATAGTCCGCTATCAGCGGCGTGATGGGCCTGTTTCTGTCCTGCGTTTGAATCCCGTAATGTTCAGCAAAAGGCTTGGATACAATGATGTTATAAAACATCTGTATCACATAGATTCCCCGTTTGTCCGCCTCTTCGGTCAGAAAGGAGAAGATCTCCTCGTTCTTTCTGAATGTCTCCTCATTCACTTCCAGCGCGAACGGATAATCATCCAGTTTCACCAGCGAAGCAAACGGATGTCCGTTCCACAAATAGAGGGAGTTCATCCGGTTCTCGACAAGCATATCGAGGTACTCAATCCACACATCCTTGTCGTAGAACCAGGGAAACGTTTCCGGGGTGTAGGGATATTCATACACCGTTCTCCCGGGAAGATAATAAGGTTTTTGAAGTCCGATGCAGGCACCCCGCATCACCATCTCCGGTGCATCCCATAGCTTCACCGGAAGAGGCTGTCCCTCACTGAGGATATCCGAAAGCTCGTAGCATCCGTAAAGGGCGCCCGACGGATCCTTGCCATATACCAGCGTGTGATTCCGATCGGTGTCGATGTAAAAACCCTCATTGCCCAAACTATCCGGCAGTGGGAAGCCCAACTGTCCGGCAAGGGCTACAGCGAGAGAATCTCCTCTTTCCAGTATCCAGTATATTTTTCCGTTATGGTCGCCGGAATTTGCCGATGCAATTTTCTCAACAATCACTTTATATTTTAAATCTTCCAGCGTGTTTTTCAATCGATCAACTCCAAACAACACTCTCTCCGATGCATGTGGGGTAACACGGATTACCACACTTTCTTTTTTGCAGGAGGCCAGGCTGAGCAGCGCGGCCAGCACAAACAATACACTTATTCTCATTTTTCCTCAGCTTCTTATTTTGGGCATTCTTATCGTTATTAAGCAGGACGGGAAGAAGGCCTTTCTGTACTCAGAATTGATAGGACACAACGACCTCTCCACCCGCTTCAATCCAAATCCTGTAACCATCTCCGTCGGTTTTCTCAATTTTCCCTATCGTGGTTTTTGGGGTAGATTTACTGCTGAAATAAAGATAACCCGCTCCTGCTGATACCGTCACGCTGATGCGTTTCTGATCCATCCTGATTTTTATTTCTCCCTCGGGGGTAGGCACAGATCCCTCCATCCATTTTAATCCCCCCAAATGCGGTTTGATGGAGAACTCACTGAACCCTGCCTTTACGGGCTGAATACCAAGATAATACTTGCCGAGCAAATAGATGGGGCTAGCTCCCCAGGAGTGGCAAAGGCTTTTTCCATAGGGCCGGCCATACATGGCAAGGTGCGCTGCTCCCCGATCTTCGGGGTTATACTTTTCCCAGAAAGAGGTGGCCCCCTCTTTGATCATCCCACCCCAGTAATCTTTCATCTCCTGCATCACCAGATCATGCTCACCCAGTTCGCATAGAGCTTCCAGCTCATAGAAACGCATGTAGGGTGTGGTGATAGTCATGATGGAATCATTCAGCAACACCGATTGCTTGACCGATTGTTTCTGCGCCGGAGCCAGGTAATCATAAAACACCGCAAACATATTGGCATAGCGGGTTATCTGGGACTGCTGCACATTATTCAAGCGGTTGTGTACCAAAGCCTGCCTTCCCTCATTCCAGAAAGCCGGTATCAGCTTCTCCCGGAGTTCCTTTGCCAGCCTGTCATATTTCGCCTGATCCGCCTCGTTGCCATTCAATCCCGCGCAAAGCGACATCGTCTCGAGACTCCGGCAGAAGAGCACCTGTTCAAAAGAGAGCTCACCCTGTTTATCCATGTAGCCGTCAGCCCAGTCGACAAACACCCAGTCGCCGGCAAGCCCTTCCACCATTCCGTTCTCGTTGGTACGACCAAGTACGTACTCCATCAACGACTGCATACGGGGGTATATCTGTGCGATAAATTGCTTGTCGCCCGAAAACAGATAATAGTCGTAGATCGACAAAAACCAGTAGAAGGTATAATCCATGATCGTGTTGATGTGGCTGGTCACCGGATCCTTTCCACCCAGAAGCCAGATGGTGTTTTTGACCGTTTGTGAATCAAAAAAGATGTAGTAGTTCATCAGATAACTCTGGTAGGCATCGCCGCTCCACACCCACCGGTCGCGTTTGATGCCGTCTATAAAAAATTCCCGTGTGGTGAGTTGCAGCGTATAGGCACTCACATNNATATAGACATACCGGAAGGCCTTGCTGTTTTCCAGGGTAAACGCATCCGTGAGACTGTATGTAAGTCCAACCGATTCATCCCTGACACTGCCATCGTGAATAAAAAACCTGTCCAATGTTTCACAATACTCCCTGTCCAGCGCCTCCTCGCGGCTTTCGCCATAATAGATCTGCATATTTCCTTTGCCGCTCAGTTTTTCAAACTGCAGAAACCCGATCGTCTCCTTCCCGAAATCGTACAGTTCACCTCCGTTCACCAGCTCTTTCTTTTGCACATCAAGCGGCATTACTGCAAGCCTGTATGCCGATGGCAGCGCGTCAATCGAATGAAAGCCGCCCGATCCGGCTCTGTAATAGGTAGTAGCAGAGGTGTCACTGGCCTTTCCGCTTTCATCGATCCACTCTTTGTCTTCGAAGGTCACCCTCCACGAATCATCGGATTTGATGGTTCTGCCATTCACAAAAATTGCAGGAGGAGCAGATTGATTCCATACTTTGATGTTGAGCTGATGTTTTCCCGCGGGCAGCAGAAACTTATCGGGCATCCCGAACTGCAGCTTCCCATCCAGCTTGATGTTGTAGGTTCCCTCTACATTGATTTCAATCTCTTCCGGTTCCGGAAGATCCAGCTCCTTGCTGAATTCCACTACCACGTAGTGGCTGTCTATCTTCCAGAAGGGAGGAAAAAATGCTCCCCTTTCGGTGCGGCGATTATTCATCTTGTTACCCAGCCATATCTCATAGTCCCCCGGATACCAGATCCAGGTGGCAGGAGAGGTTGGGCCTGCATTTGCTTTCACACTGTCGTTTACCATGGGCCCGTTATTTTCCCACACATTTTCCGGACCATTGGCATTCTGAAGGAACTTCTCTCCTTCTGTCCGGTTATCCTTCACGGTGATGAATGAAGATCCCTCATCGGTATAGAGGTAAAACCAGTGAGAAGGAATATGTACATAGCCGGGACTGTATATATCATGGATGTAGTTTTCCGAGATAACCGTTCCCGGCTGGCTTCCCAAGGTGTATATCCCCGCTACATCATACATATGTTTCGCGTAGTGATGAATATGATTGGCATGCACGGTGTTGTCCCGCATGACGCCCGGATTGCTGTTCCACCCCCAGCCCAGGCTTATTCCGGTGTAGGAGACTTCTCTGATTTCGTTGTGCGCGATCAGCACATTGTTTACATATCCGGCTGCAATGGCTAAGCAGCCCCAATCTTCGTTTGTCACATCCTCGAAAAGATTATTCACAATTTGCTGATTAGAGCAGACCTCTCTCTGGTCCAGCGGATTATAAGGGTAGTGCGTCTCGTGGGCCGATGGAGAGAAGCTGCCAATCAGGATACCGTTTCCGCCGATATCCCTGAACAGAGAACCCTCAACTTTTCCTCCGTTGTTGCCCAGCCTGTAATCCAATCCGGTCGAAGCCAGATAGGTGAAAAGACACCGGTCGAAATCTACATTTTTCGTTCCCGATAGCGTGACGGCAGCCGCAGGCCGCCCAATCCATCCCTGGTTGTCCAGATCATGGTTGCCCTCCCTTTGCATTTTGGGATTGAGCCGATAGGCTTCTGTCAGGTACATCCCTGCCTGCAACGGTACATGCCCTTTTTCAGTGGGGCGCATCCAGGTGGTATGGCTGAACTGAATATTTCTGAACTTTATATTTTCTACCGGGCGATCCAGTGTACCCGCTATCACTACCAGCGTTTCAATTGCAGGTACCACCGCATGCAGGCTGTTGATATCTTCGTTTTTCTGCGGCATATAGTACAGTTTCTGTTCCCTGAAATCGTGAAACCATTCACCCGGCTCATCGAGTAATGCCATCGCATTGGTCAGGTAAAAGGGAGACTCACTACCGGGGGTCGTCACCGGACTGGGCCATGGACGGACAAACTGCAGCCTGCTCTCCGGATCATGGAAACGCACTGCTGCCGAGTCTCCGCTCACCTCAATCGACTTGATCCGAAGATTGGAGATGCACCACATCTGATGCAGTACCATCTCCGCGTAAGGAGCATCGAGCACGGCCTCCACGGCCCTGGCAGGCACCCACAGAATCTGATTCTCCACCTCATTCTGCCTTATCCGGCTCATATCTTCAAAATCTACCACGTCCCTGGCACGTACCGCTTTCCTGCCATTTATCCAGAGCTGGCGAAAATCCAAAGGACGGCCATTAAAATCGGGCACATCTGCCACCCAATATCGACCGGATTGTTTCCATCCACCGACCGGCATACCGCCACTGATCGTCACCTTCGCTCCCTCTTCGGCAGAGATGGTTGTGGGAGATTCGGCAGTTCCGCTGTCTTCAGGACGCAGTTGAATCGGTTCGTACAAATAATATGTACCCTCTTTCAGTATGATATGTATGCCATTCCCTATCCCGGGCATTTCCAGCCTGCGCATTTCACGGGCCCGTTGCAGGGCTTCCGGTAACGTTAGCAGCGGATATTCCGCTGTGCCTCTGTTGCGGTCGCTGCCATCAGGCGATATCCATATTTCTGTGGCAGAGAGTCCGGACAGAAAACAGCTGATAAGAAAAGTTATCCCAATTCTTTTTAGTTTCATGATCCACCATTTTTATTTTGATCTCCCATTGTATTTCGATCCACTATTTTATCTTGACAACGGCATCCAGACCGTCATTTCTGTTTTACCCCTGTTGCCCCAGGCATAATAGGGAACCAATCGGATGTTCACCTTCTGCTTCTCTTTTGCTACCGGCCGGTATAGTTGATTCTCCCACGACTGTCCATGAGCAAGCAATTCGGCCTCTCCCTCGAGACAGACGACCGGGCTGCCGTCAATCAATCTCTTACGGGGTGTAAGCTCGATATCCGCTGGAATCAGTATATCATCCATATCATATGCTCCGGCCATATCTATCGACTCCAGACAATATACCAGCGGCCCCCTTTTCACGGCGACCTGATTCCTGATCTCCTCTGCCAACGGGTTTGCTTCCATCAGCAGGGTTTGCATATCCAAATCCAGTTCGATCACGTCGCCTGTTTTCCATACCCGTTTCACCCCGGCATACGTACCTTTCGCCAGGCCCGTCTTCACCTGCTTGCCGTTCACCTTCAGTTGCACGTTGCCACTCCACTGCGGAATCCGCAGAAAGAGTGAAATATTCTTATTACCTGCGATCCGCTCCACTGTGAACCTTACCTTTCCATCTGCCGGATAGTCGGAAACCTGTGAAAGAGCGATCGACGTTCCGTTCGGCAAGGCTGTATTCAATTCGTTTCCACCATAAGTATGGAACCACAATGCACCTTCGGATACCGAATAGAAGTAGTTGTGCACCTCACACAAAGTCCGTACCGTATTGGGCGGGCAGCAGTTACAAAGCTTGATGTACTCCTCCCGCTCTTTTGACCAGCGCAGGGTATAGGGAAAATCCTCCGATACGCGCAAGGGGTTGGTATAGAAAAAGCGGTTACCATCGAGGCTCACGCCCGAAAGGACGCTGTTATAAAGGGCTGTCTCCACGATATCGGCATACTTCTCTTCACCGGTAATCTTCAGCATCCGCCAGTTGAACAACACGTTGCCTATGTTCGCGCAGGTCTCGTTGTGCGCCGTACTGTTTGGCAGCTGAAAAGCCCTGCCGTAGGCCTGATGCACCTTCTGTACCGAGTCGGGCTCATAGCTTGTGCCATCGGGCGAGGTACCATCATAGAGTGCACCACAGGCTCCTGTGATATACATCTTCCTGTTCACGATGTCGTGCCAGATCGACTCCAGATTATCCTTCAGAAGCTTCTCACCCGTCTCCGCATAGACATCGGCAACGCCGGCATAGAGATAGTTCGCCCTCACCGCATGGCCCATTGCTTTAGTCTGCTTCCGGAAAGGAATCCGGTCCTGATTGTCATCGGTACCATCCTCAACCAGATCCCGTATATTGAGCAGTCCCTGCGCCAGTTTCAGATAGTCGCTGTTTCCCGTCGTCCGGTACATCTCCACCACACCCATATAGTGAGAGGGGCAGATCGCATTGCCAGCCAGCTCCACCGAATCCGTTTCATAGAAATGTTGCAGAAAATCGGCAGCCTTCACCGCCATATCAAGCATGGAGCGCTTGCCGGTCGCCCTGTAATGCACGCAGGCTGCCGTCATCAGGTGTCCCAGGTTGTAGGTCTCAAAATTAAGCCGGTTATCAAAAGCAGTCTCTCCGTCGGTCTGTTTTCTCTCTTCAATATTCACCGGAGTATGCATATACCCGTCCGCACGCTGCACCTCAGCCAATGTCGCAATGATGCCATCCATCAGTACATCCAGCTTCGGATCTTTCGTCATCGCGTACACCGATGCCACCCCCTCAAACCATTTGTAGAAGTCGCCATCATGAAAGGGAGGCCCCTGATGGCTACCCTCCTCTTTACCGGCGGCAATCTCGAAGTTTCTGAACGCATGCGAGATGTCCGGATCGTTCAGCGTGTTCCACATGTTCAGGATCATGCTGTCCTTATAGATTTCAAACCGGTCGCCCCAGAAACCATCCTTCCACGCCACGGCATCCATATCCACATTCTGCAGTTGCACATGTCTGCTCTTCGACGTGTTTACCAGCGCCTTTTCCTGTGCGGAAAGAGAGGCTGAGAGAAGAATCAGGATAGAAAAAAGGCACGTTCTTTTCATCAAATTTATTTTAAGAGTAAATACAGTTAAAAACGTTACGGAGTCATGAATCTTAACAACCCTTATTATTTGACGTGTTTGCATGGGAATTGTACTCAAGAACACGCAGGCCAAAAAAATTACAGGGTGTTGCAAGACCCAAAGTTAATCACGGTTAACCCATTGAAATTTCTCTCTGATTTGTGTTATTTTTGTATGTAGTGAACTATTCTGTAAACAGGCTGGCCAATGTAGAACTTGTATGAGCCTGGTTATGTTAAAGAATAGTCCAACTTAGTAAACAGGTAAAATGAAAGATTTAGAACAAAAATTAGCAGATAGAGGCATCAAGCCGACGGCTGTAAGGCTGTTGATATTCAAGGCGATGCTGGAATTCCCCCAGGCATTCAGCCTTTCAGATCTGGAAGCGGCGTTGGGGACAGTCGATAAATCGACCATCTCCAGGGCTATCACGCTGTTCCATGAACATCTGCTCATTCACAGCATCGACGATGGCTCCGGTTCCATGAAGTACTCGGTATGCAACGACGATTGCCAGTGCATGCTCAACGAGCTGCACGTCCACTTTAACTGTACCTGCTGCCACAAAACATTCTGTTTGGAGAGTCTCTCAATTCCCCCTGTGCAACTCCCCGAAAAGTTCTTGCTGGAAAACATCAATTTTGTGATGAAAGGGCTGTGCGACCAGTGCTCGGGAATTTCCGGAAATCTTTCAAAATATAAATAGTTCGAGATGTACATTCCGCACTGATTTATTCTGTGAGTGAATCTATAAATTCTCCAAATCTCAAGATCCTCCCGCTATCCGCTTTATTGAAAAGCAGATGTTCAAAATCTTTTTGCTTCTTCTTCAAATCAATGGTTTTCAACAGTTCGTGCGTAGCTTGTTTAAGCTCTTGCAGATTATGGATTCCGCAACGCTTTGTCAGGAAATCGTAATCAGGTTTCGATAGTGCCAATAAAAACATCGAGTCATAAAAATCACGGCCTTTTGCACGGGCTAACAAGGCAGCTATTTTCATACTGCACAATACACCATCTGAAGGAACGGGAAATGGAAAAAAGAATCCGCAGCCTTTGATATTCGTAATTATCGGAGAATAAAGGATTCCCTGGTCCTGGCTTTCAACCTTTATCAAAAAGCGTTCTTCCTTGTGTCCACTCAACCCCAAATCGAATAACAATTCAGGAAAATAAATATTACGCCGGAAAGCCATTAATTTCGGGTTCTCTTTATCCTTCGCTTCCACCCGAAATCCTGAACGTTCCAAAAATTGAATTACTCCGTTTGTCATTTCAAAAAATTCATCTTTCGACAAGTTTTTACAATCGAAATCCAAATCTTCTGAGAACCGGTCTATCCCTTTTACCAAACGCAGATTCGTTCCACCGATAAACGTCATCTTTTGGATGTATGGTGTGGAAGAAAGATAATCCAGAATTGTCAATAACAAATACTCTTTCAGCAAGTGTTTGTCCAATGCTGAATTTCCACGGATTTGTGCCGGGAAATAATTCTTAATCTGCTCAATCTGTATCATAAATCATACGTTTTTAAAAGCAACTTTACCCGATGTTCAAGCGCCTTGCTTTGAAACCTCATGCAATAATCCATCAATAAATCCTTGTTTAAATCATCATGCAGGTAATCTTCATCCAAACGTAGTTCTTCTAACTCCTGTTCACGATCGTAGAAAGGATAAAGATACAGCAAATCGAGCAATGCCTTTTCGGGTGTTGCAAACTGTATGGTACGGTTGTCTGCCATTGGCTTCAATTCGTACCCGAATAGCAGGTTCTCTTTGACATTCTTATAAGAATATTCACCAAAGTCATTGATGAACGAAGCTGTTTTCAGGGTTGTCACACTGGTAACCTGTATGACCGATTCTGGTATCATTCCGTAGAACGACAAGGCTGTGTGCAGGCTGATATAGGATGGGCGGTATATTCGATTGGCAAAATAAAGAGCATAATCCGGTTTGTTCTTATATTCAGAAAAAGCAAAAAATCCCCGCCTTAACCGGTTAAGATAGCCCTTTTTGGTCCAACGGGTAAAGTTATTGCGGTCAAAATCAGGTTGCCATGCATATACCTGATAGATATTGAAGCATGCCAAATCAAACATCTTAGCCTTAAATTCCAGAAAGGTCATTTCTTATTTTGTTTCTATTATGCTGCAAATATAATGCATTTTAGAAATAATATGAAATATTGTAGTAAATAATAAATGAGATACCACACTTCTAATTGCAACCAGGTTGCGAGAATTTTCCCCTATTTTTGCCGACTATAAAGTTTCATTATGGCAAGAATCAAAAAACTCGAGATAGAGTCTAATTATAATTGCAGCGACGATAGCTGTTGCGGATGTGAAAAACCAGCTACGGCTGCACTTCCGGAGGAATCTACATGGAAAAAGTACCTACCGGTGACCGGCACAGGTATTCTTTTTGTTATCGGCATCTTGCTTGACTTCCTGTTGAAGCCTGCGTTCTTCACCGGCACCACCCGTCTGGTATGGTATATTGCCGCATATCTGCCGGTTGCTTTGCCTGCCTTCAGACATGCGGGCAGCGCCATGGCACAAAGAAGTTTCTTTAACGAATTTACTCTGATGATCGTCGCCACGCTGGGGGCGTTCTTTATCGGCGAGTACCCCGAGGGAGTCGCCGTGATGCTGTTTTACACGGTGGGCGACCTATTCCAGGAATCGGCCGTCCGCAAGGCACGACGGAACATTCAAACGCTGCTGGATGTACGTCCCGACACGGCGACGGTCGTCCGC
>DFYK01000115.1:20239-24826 GCA_002383605.1 Proteiniphilum sp. UBA4084
AACCACGTGGTGGAGGTCCGTGTAGAGAAAGCGTATGCCGACAGTTCGCTGTCCCGTGTGCTGGAGATGGTGCAGGAAGCTACCTCCCGCAAGGCGAAGACGGAGCTTTTCATACGCTCGTTTGCCCGTGTCTACACCCCCATCGTCTTCGCCCTCGCGCTGGCCATCACGGTAATCCCCTTCTTCATTGTTTCGGATTACGTTTTTGCCGACTGGCTCTACCGGGCACTGGTGTTCCTGGTTATCTCCTGTCCGTGCGCCCTCGTCATCTCCGTCCCGTTAAGTTATTTCGGCGGCATCGGCGCTGCATCCCGAAACGGTATCCTGTTCAAAGGGGCCAATTACATCGACATCATTGCCAAAGCCAACACGGTGGTCATCGACAAGACGGGTACCCTTACCGAAGGGGTCTTCCAGGTGCAGAAAATGGAATCGGCCTACCCGGAAAAAGAGAAAATGGCCGGGTATGCCGTCGCCCTCGAATCGAAATCGAATCACCCGGTAGCCAAAGCCATCATGGAGCACTTTCCGCATATCATGCCTGGCGACTACCGCCTGGAAGAAGTCAAAGAGATTGCCGGCCACGGGATGAGTGGCCTCGTGGACGGGCATGCGGTGTTGGCAGGAAATGCCAGGTTGATGCAGATGCACGACGTGCAGTACGATCCGGGAGTGGATGATATCAGGGAGACCGTGGTGCTGGTTGCCATCGACCAGCAATACGCCGGATACCTCCTGATCGCCGATCAGGTAAAAGCCGATGCCCGAAGTGCCATCCAGCAGTTGAAGCAGCTGGGCGTTCATACCACGGTGATGCTGAGCGGCGACAGGTCGTCCATCGTGCAGGAGGTGGCAACGAAGGTTAATGTGGATAAGGCCTATGGCGATTTGTTGCCGGGAGACAAGGTAAAGTATATCGAGGAGTTAAAGAGAGATCCGTCCAACGTGGTCGCCTTCGTCGGCGATGGCATCAACGATGCGCCGGCGCTGGCATTGAGTGATGTGGGCATCGCCATGGGAGGGATGGGTTCTGACGCCGCCATCGAGATCGCCGACGTGGTGATCCAGACCGACCAACCCTCGAAGATCGCCACCGCCATACAGGTAGCCCGCTCCACCCGCGCGATCGTCATTCAAAATATCGTCTTCGCGCTGGGCATAAAATTTCTCATCATGCTATTGGGCGCCTTCGGCATTGCCAGCATGTGGGAAGCCGTCTTCGCCGACGTGGGCGTCTCCCTGATAGCCATCCTCAACGCAGTGCGTATATTGAGGAAAGACTTCACCAAAAGTTAGGTTAACAGAATTGCCCTTTCTCCTCGATGGGCAATCCAATTACATCTGTACTCCTGCGAGACGTATATCAATCAAAAGTCAAAGTTCCGGGAGCGAAGCTGTTTTTTGCCGGATTTTTGTTTCTTTCCTTCCAATCGTTTTTGAATGGACGCAAAAGTAGGTTTGGTGGCAACCCTTTTTCTTTTCGGAGTCAGGGCATTACGGTGTTGGTACGGTCATTTTTATCTCCTCGATAATTTCCGCGGATCGTGTTTTGTTGAGTCCAACCCTATCTGCAACAGCCATTACATCGCTAATAGTCGGTTCACCATTATTGTTAATGGTGGTTGTATGAAATCCGTTGAATCCGCTGCTTGGCAGAAGATCATAAGCAGGGGACAGTTTCCACTCTCCATCGATTAACTGGAAAGAAAAGTTCTTGGCGTGGTCGTCTCTATTTTTTATAGCAATGTTAAAAACCATTAGACGGAACAGCCGATATACCTCTTCCATATTTTTAGTCAAGATATGGCATAACTGCAACAGATCACCGTAGTCAAGGCTTGGCACGCGGTAATCGGCATTCAACAGCCCGGCGGCACTTACGGTATGAATTTTTCCTTGCGGAGTTCTGTCAAATCGCTCCACGCCAAAGTACTTTCCTTCAAAAAGCCGTGTTTCAGTCATATTGATACCACACTTTTTAGCCAATAAGGAGTAGTTGTATTCAATCTCTCCAACATTCACCGGATCCATGGTCGCCTTGAATTTGACGAGCCATTCTGTGTCGTCTATCTTTACAAACACTTTAGGTCTTGCCCCGCCAGAGGTACCACCATGTGCATATAATGTGTCAAGGAATTCTCCATCATAATCGGAAGTGAGGATTTTTTCTGCTTCATTTGCCAGCGTATCGAAATCAAAAATTTCATCTCGTGTTGATTCACTATAATCGGGACGGTACGCTAAAGCACCTCGTCCGGTATTTCCAATTAAGGCCAATCGTTGAAGAATCGTCAGCTTAGCCGGATCGATTCCTTTACTCCTCAAATACCGGTCGAGGATAAGATTGCCCCAGCCATCGGGCAGGCTGTCATCAAATACTCCAAAGCCCCCGTTAAACGGTGTGCGTTTTGCAATAAATAGTTCTGGTTTAAGGGGAAGGTTGAATGGAGATATAGAAGTACCAAAAGAAAGGTACGCGGAATCATATTCAAATGCACAAAGAAAATCGGGAGTAAGAGCAATCCTGCCAATTTTTACCTTGTCCTTAAAAACCTCTATGACCTTCACCTCATTCATCGCGAGACCCTCTCTTTCTTTTTTTAATTTCTCCTGTATTCAATAAATCATCCATGCTCTGGTACGACTTTTTTGTAAATAACTCCTCAAACCCCTCCACATCATCAAGAGCAATGGCACACAACACCAGGTTATGAAGAGTTATTTGTCCTGTATTTTCAAATCGACGATAAGCGTCATAGCCTACACCGGCACGCTTGGCAAAAGCTTTCTGTGTAAGATCACGTTCAAGTCTCCTTTCTTTTACCCTTCCTGCAATCCCTTTAAGAATATTATTCGGACTTCTATTTATAATTGTGGCTATATCCATAATTAACCCATATATATCATTACTATTGTGTTTAAAAACACAATAGTAAAGGTAAAAAGAATTATCAAAAGATGCAAGTAATCTTGCTGGAAAGATAATCCTGTATCTTTCCAACGGAATTCAATTTGAGAAAGAAATAAAACAAATCTACATCTCCTCCAAAGACAAACAGAGCGTATCAATCTGATAATTGGGAAGAAGTTTATTTTTGAGGTGTTCTGCTTTTTTGGCCAGTAGTTCGGGTCTGAAATTTTTCTTCTGTCGTTTCACTTCGACAACCTGTGCCTGATTCTTTTCCAGTTTTAAGGCGACAATGTCGATTTCATCCTGATTGCCCTTGAGCTCCCACCAGGAGCCAATATCGCGGTATTGGAGGCTTTCTGCAAGTTGTTGCTTGAAATATCGTTCCAGCATGATGCCGGAATAGGTGGGATAATCAGACTGAATAATAGATTCCAGGGCTTTAAAGTTTTTAATCTCTATCATGGAACGGTGCCGATCGAAATAGTTGAACCAAAAACGAATAAAATTATCCCGTATCTCGTAACGGACCGCCTGGCTTCCTGGCTTTGCCAATATTGGTCGCAGGCGGACAATGATATTGTAATCTTCTATCATTCGCTTGATTTGACCACCAATACTTTTATTTCCTAATGCGGCTTCAATTTCAGGTTGCGTGTTGATGCCACTCGATATGGCACTTAGAATAGAAAAATAAATCACATGATTTTTTCCGAACTCTTCTATCAGTAAGTTCTTTCCCTCATCGGTAAACGGAGAGTTTTCACGCACCATAAACGAGATCATTTCATCCACGCTAAGCGTGATGTTATCATAAAATAACTCCACGTATTTAGGGACACCGCCAGTGAAAGAATAGAGGGCGAGCAAGTCGTCATTGGTATAATTTGGGTTGTTGTCGCGTATTATCTCTTTCAGCGTGACCAGGTCAAAAGCCAATAACTTAATGGTATTATCTGCCCTGCCAAATAAAGGTTCTTTTTTGTCCTGGAATATTTTCTGCATCAATGAATAAATAGAACCCGCCACGATCAAGTTCATTTTGGATTTCTTCCGATACGTGTCCCAGATATTCTGCATATCGCTATATACCGATTCATTGATATTATAGAATTCCTGAAACTCGTCTATAACAAGATTGAACGCCCTGGTGGAGGCCAACTCCATCAGGTATTGGAATAATGACCGGAATGTACGTATTTCAGACGGTACAAACAGATCAAGCGATTGGGAGATAATTGGAATATATTCCGCGCAAAGCGAAGCTTCGGCCTTGCGGCCAACAAACAGATAGACTGTGGGGAATCCTTCAACCGATTTCATGATAAGACTGGTTTTTCCAATACGCCTTCTGCCCGTCACTACTGTCATCCGGGAATGATCACTGAACGACAAATTTTGTATTCGTAGGAGTTCGGTCAGCTCACTTGTTCGGTTATAGAATTTCATATCAACTCTGTTTAGTTACGACCGCAACAGTTACGGCGGTTACAAAGTTAATATAATTTTGATATAAATTAATTCCAAAAGCTGAATATCATGGAATTATATGAATTGATTGCGATTGTACCTTAATCCAATTTCGACAGTTCCAATTTCTTCGGATCTATTTTCAGATATTTGATTCGCTCGCGGCGCCAGGTATATACCACGTGAATAGAACCATCTTTTCCCTGAAT
>DFYK01000121.1 GCA_002383605.1 Proteiniphilum sp. UBA4084
AAGGCATACGGTACCGACCGGATGTACAAGGAGTTTATCGACGAATGCCACAAACGGGGTATCGCAGTGATCCTCGACGTGGTATACAACCATGCCACGGGTGCCAATCCGTTTGCCAAAATGTGGTGGAACAGTACTGCCAATAAAACGTCAGACAACAATCCTTTTTTCAATATAGACGCACCCCACCCCTTTAGCGTATTTCACGATTTCAACCACAGTAACCCACTGGTACGTGATTTTGTAAAACGTAACCTTGAATTTTTACTGGACGAGTACAAGGTGGATGGTTTCCGTTTTGACCTCAGCAAAGGTTTTACGCAAAAACAATCGTATGATGATGGGGTATTCAGGGTATATGATGCCAATCGGATTTCATATCTGAAGGAATACAATTCGGCAATTAAGGCCAAAAAGGCGGATGCACTGGTCACTCTGGAGCATTTTGCCGACGACAAGGAAGAAACGGAGCTCTCCAACACAGGCATGATGGTGTGGCGCAACAACAATGAAGCATATATGGAAGCAGCCATGGGTTGGAAAGACAAAACCGATTTCAGCAGAGCTTATTATGGCACCTCCACACGGCCGGCAAACAGCCTGGTCAGTTATATGGAGAGCCACGACGAAGAACGGGCAGCTTATAAGCAGTCCCAATATGGAAATGGGATCCTGAAAACCAGTCTTGATGCCGGGATGTCGCAACTAAGGACCAATGCAGCGTTCTTCTTCACCGTACCGGGTCCGAAAATGATCTGGCAGTTTGGGGAACTGGGATACGATATTTCGATTGATTATAACGGCAGAACCGGAAAGAAGCCGATAAAATGGGACTATTACGATATGCCCCAACGCAAACAGTTGCATGACACCTATGCCCGGCTGATGGAACTGAGAAAGGATCACTCCGAGCTGTTCAACGCCACGGCGACCCTCAGCTGGCAAGTAACCCCTTCTTTCTGGGAACAGGGAAGATTTATTACACTCTCATCATTTGGAAATGCGAAGCAGGTGGTGGTTGTGGGTAATTTCACCAACAATGTTTTGACTACCACCACCCCATTTCCAAAGACAGGCACGTGGTATAACTACATGAACCCGGGAGAGACACTGGATGTAATTTCAACGAATATGACAATAAAAGATATACCGGCAAACAGTTTCAGAATATATAGCACATTTCAGGACTAGACCGTGTTGGGTTTCCTGAAACTTATGTTATCTTTGCGAAACGAATAACGTTAAAATCACAGCAATGAAATCGATAGCAATCATTTACGGGTCGAGTACCGAACATACAAAAAATGCAGCTGAAAAGATCGCTGCTCAACTGGCCGATTATGCCCCCACATTGTCTGATATTTATGATGGTGATGAAAGGCCATTCCTGTCGAATGAGGTACTAATTCTGGGAGTTTCCACCTGGGGTGTACAGGATCTGCAGGACGACTGGAATGATTTTTACCCGAAACTGGAGAAACTGGATCTCTCCGGCAAGACAGTTGCCATTTTCGGAATGGGTGATGCGTCCATATATCCCAGTTCATTTGTGGATGCCATGGGTATCCTTTATGAGATTATCGTTGCGAAAGGTGCAACCGTCATTGGGCATGTTTCTACCGAAGGGTACGACTTTGAATACTCCAGGGCCGTTGTAGACGGCCAGTTTGTGGGTCTTCCACTCGACGACGACACAGAGCCGGAACTCACCGATGAGCGCATCGCCGCCTGGGTGGACATGCTGAAACCCTATTTGAAATAGATTTTATATTCCCACGGACCGAATTCCATCACTTGGGTGCCGGTAACGGCCGATGAATCGGGAAAGGAGAAAAATTCCTTTCCGGGTATCTCTTCGTGAAAGGTTGCTGCAACCGGCTTATTACTCAGGTTAAAAACAGCGACGATCTCATCTTCTGTGCCGGTTCGTCTGAACGACCAGACGCTTTCCGGCCGGTCATTGGCAATCTCGCTCAATTCACCCGCCTTTTCCGGTGTTTGTAATGCCTTGTGCTGTTTCCTGAATTCATTCAGCTTTTGGTAGAAAGCGGTGAATCCTTGCGGATCGGTCCAATCGATCAGATCCTTCTCAAAAAACTGCAACCGACGATTGAAACCTGCCTCCTGGCCACTGTATATCAAAGGAATACCCGGGAGCACATAGGTGAGCGCCGCAAAAGTTTTTGCAGCTTCTCCCATGCGTTCAAATTCAGTCCCGCTCCACGAATTCTCGTCGTGATTCGAAGTAAAAAACATGGGCACCGCGTATGGAGCAAAACGTTCGTGCATTCTTTGCAGGGAAGCCCGGAGAGAATCCGCATTTTCCTTTCCCTGAGCCACCATGTTCATCTTGTGATGGAAATCCCAGGCATAATAGGCATCGAAAGCCGTCTCATTCAACTCCGGCTTTTCTGCTTCAGCAAGCAGAAAGATATCAGGATTCAACGCTGTGAGGGAGTCTTTGGCAGTTGTCCAGAAATCGGTGGGTATTTCACCCGCCACATCACAACGAAAGCCGTCGATGCCGATCTCCCTGATCCAGTATTGCATGGCAGCAATCATCGCAGCACGCATTGGTGGCTGGTTGTAATCGAGTTGCGCGATATCTGTCCAGTCATACATCACATTCAGGTTTCCCAAGCTGTCCCTGACATACCATTCGGGATGTGCATCCACCCACACGGCATCGCGTGAGGTATGGTTTGCCACCCAGTCGAGAATCACCCTCATATCCAGATCATGTGCCTTCCTGACCACCGCTTTGAAATCGTCCAACGTCCCAAATTCCTCGTTTATGCCCGTATAGTTTTTAATGGAATAATAGCTTCCCAGGTTACCTTTCCTGTCTTTCTCACCAATGGGCTGTATGGGCATAAACCAAAGAATGTCCACACCCAGTTCCTTTAACCGAGGCAGATTGGCTGCAAAAGCGTTGAAAGTCCCTTCTGGCGTATACTGACGGGTATTTACCTCATAGATCACCGCATCGTATACCCATTCCGGATGTTTGCCGGTTGCTGTAACCTCTTTCTTTTTCTCTCCCGGCTGATTGCCGCAGGATATCAACAAGGCCAGTGCGGCAAATAAAAAGACAGTCGTGAAAATGTGAATCTGTTTTTGTTTCATATGTAAATATGTTAACCTGTGATTAATTCTCATCTGCGGCTTTCACCTAAACCGCTGTATGTATCAAATCTTTACTTCAAAAGCTGATGGCTGATGGCTGACAGCTGATAGCTGACGGCTAAAACTGATAGCTTACAAACGACCGCTCATTTATTTCCCCTGCAACCTGTACACATCGTCCCGATCCTGTACCCAGAAGACACTGACTGCACCCAGGATGAGTGAGCAGCCTGCCAGCACCAGCGTGAGGATAACCCTGCCATGGAAAAGCTCGCTGGTGATAAACCCGAGGATGCTGGCTGCCAGAATTTGCGGAATGACAATAAAGAAATTAAAAATACCCATGTAGGTTCCCATCTTGTCGGCCGGCAACGAACCGGTGAGGATGGCATAAGGCATGGAAAGGATGCTGCCCCAGGCAAAGCCCACACCAATCATGGGTATCAGCAGCAAGTTGGGGTCGGTGATGAAGAAGAGAGAGATAAAAGAGATGCCTCCCAGAGCCAGAGCAATGGCGTGGGTTGCCTTGCGACCGATCTGTTTTGCAATGACCGGCAACAGAAATGCACTCAATGCCGATACGCCGTTGTAAACGGCAAACAGTACCCCCACCCAGTTGGCTCCCTGATTGTAGAGCGCGGAGGCAGAGTCGGTAGTCCCATACACATGTTGGGTAATGGCGGGGGTAGTATAAATCCACATGGCATAAAAAGCCAGCCAGGAGAAAAACTGTACAATGGCCAGTTGACCCATGGTCCTGGGCATATGCAGCAAGTCGTTCATGATGCCTACCATTCCCTTCGGGTCAGGCGATTTTTTGGTAATTGCTGAAGAGAGAAGCAAGATCAAACCGAACGCAAGCAACAGGCCGGCCACAATAAAAAGCTGCCCGTTTTGCCTGCCTAGCGGGGTAGCCATAATCAGTAACGTGGTAGCCACACCGACAAGTGTCCAGACAGCCCCTCTTTTCAGAAACTGAGACGAGGTTACCGGCGCTTTGATCTCTGCTTTCAAGCCGGTAGTTTTTTCTTTCTCTGCCTCAAAGGCAGCCAATTCTTCGGGGGAATACTCTTTGGTGGTAAGCACTGTATAGAGAACCGACAAGAAGAGCACGACCGCACCGATATAAAACGAAAGCTTTACCGAAAGCGGAATAAGCCCTTCGGCAGCTGTATTGGGTACACCAAACCAGTTTGTGAGAATATAAGGCAGTGCCGATGCAATCACAGCGCCAGTTCCAATAAAGAAGCTTTGCATGGCGAAGCCCATGGTTCGCTGTTCCGAAGGAAGGTTGTCTCCCACAAAAGCCCTGAACGGCTCCATGGAAATGTTGATGGAGGCATCCATGATCCACAGCATCCCCGCAGCTATCCAGAGTGAAGGCGAATTGGGCATAAATAAAAGCGCCAGTGTGGTAAAGACTGCTCCCATCATGAAATAGGGGCGCCGGCGACCAAAACGGTTCCAGGTCTTGTCGCTCAGATGGCCGATGATGGGTTGTACAATTAAACCGGTAATGGGAGCTGCGATCCAGAGCACCGGAATATCTTCTACCCGCGCTCCGAGCGTTTCAAATATGCGGCTCACATTTGCGTTCTGCAAAGCAAAGCCAAATTGAATACCCAAAAATCCGAAACTCATGTTCCAGATCTCCCAGAAAGAAAGTCGTCTCTTCTTCATGTCGTATGATAATATTGATGATCTAAGTCCAGTGCTTTTTTAAGGATACACGACGATGGCAACCGATTCATATAGAACAGGCAAATATACACTTCTTTCAGTAACAACGTCGCTTTTCTTAAACTACAAAACAGCTATTTTTTTGTGCAAACGAATGCACATCTTTTGGATACGAATTACTATTGAACAACTTCCCTGGTGGAGCCTTTCAATACGAGTTCTGTCTTGATAAGCCGGCTCACCACGCCGGGTTTTGTTTCTTTTCCTTCAATGCGGTTGATAAGTAAACGGGCTGCCACTTTTCCCATTTCAAAGCCATGCTGGTCGACTGTTGTCAGTGTGGGATCGGTCACCTCCGTAATATAACTATTGGTAAATCCGCAAACTGAAATATCTTCGGGGATTCTATAACCGGCCGATTTGACAATCTGCATGCAGTAGGCAGCCACTTCATCATTGATACAAAAGAAAGCATCGAGAAGAGAATCCGATTTCAATAATTTGGGCACAATCTCTCTTGCCAGATCAACTGTATCGCAAATTCGGCTGAGATTTTTATCGACCGGAAGTTTATTTTTCCGCAATGCATCTTCATAGCCCATGCGCCGATTGTTGGCGATGGGCATAGAAGGTGTGGATCCCAGAAAAGCAATCCGCTGACAACCCGTGTGAATCATATGTTCCACGGCATTGTAGGCGCCGGCATAATCATCTACGACCACTTTGTCGGTATTTATCCCTGTGCAGATGCGGTCGAAAAAAACGAGATGCACATCATTGTCGATGATTTCCTGAAAGTGATCGAACTTTTCTGTTGTCTTCGATTGGGAAGCCAGGATTCCGCATACCCGTGCATCGAGCAGGGTTTCCACACTTCTCACCTCCCTGGCATAATCTTCGTTGGAGTGACAGAAGAGCAGGTTGTATCCTTCGCTTTCTGCTTCCTGCTGTATGCCGGCCAGCACGGTAGAAAAAAAATAGTGTACTATTTCGGGTACGATCACGCCAATGGTGGTATTGCGGTTGGTACGCAACTGCATAGCCAGTGTATTGGGTTTATACTTGTGGGTCTCGGCATATTCTTGTACCAGCGCCCTGGTTTCGGCACTGATAGCAGGATGATTCTTCATCGCGCGTGACACGGTGGAGGGTGAAAGGTTGAGCGCTTTCGCGATATCTTTTAAGGTGATTTGGCTCATAAGTACGTTCTGAAAATATACAATCTCAAAAATAGTAAAAAAAAAGAAGAAACATCGGCAAAGATGAAAAAACGAGATATTATTCATGCTGAAATTGGCGAATCTTCTTAAATTGTATACTTTTGTCTCAATTAAAACGAACTTGGCAGGTATGCCCGGCGGATGCCATGGAGCAGGGTCCTCCAATGAAAATAACGAAACGGGCATTAACCATAACACACGTATGAAATGACACAGAATCAAAAATGCACCTTGAATATTCAGTCTGAAACGGGAAAACTGGAAGCGGTGCTCCTGCACTATCCCGGGGCTGAAGTGGAGAACATGACTCCCCGTCATGCCCAAAGAGCGCTTTATAGCGACATCCTCAACTTATCCATTGCCCGCAAGGAGTACGACCAGCTGCTTGGTGTGCTGCAAAAAACATCCTTGGTATACGAAGTTTCCGATCTGCTCACCGGCATACTGGAAAAGGAAGATTTGAAGGAAAGGCTCCTCAGGAAAATATGTGAGGCCGAATATGTTCCGGGTTATCTCGATTTTCTGATGCAGCAGCCGGCAACCCTGCTCTCAAAGATTTTGATTGAAGGGTTGCCTCTTCGGGTCAATACGCTGACCGATTTTCTGCGGGAAGAATATTACGCACTAAAGCCACTTTACAATTTTTATTTCACCCGTGACTCCGCGGCCGTCATCGGGAATCATGCGCTGATATGCAAAATGGCCAACAACATACGTCTGCGTGAATCGTTGATCATGGAGGCCATTTTTGGAAGCGGGCTTTATTTTCATACCGGCGTGACAAATACGTACGATTTATCGGACAACAACCCGCAGGTAAAAATTGAAGGAGGAGATATTCTGGTTATCCGGGAGGACATTCTGCTCATTGGAAACGGAACGAGAACCACGACGCAGGGTATCGATCTGCTGGTGCAGGAGTTTTGTAAGACAGGTGCCGGGAAAAAGCATGTCATTGTGCAGCAACTGCCGGAATCTCCGGAATCGTTTATCCACCTCGACATGGTTTTCACGATGCTCGACACCGACAAGGCGATGGTCTACAAGCCGCTTATCATGAGCAGTTCACCCTATCAGACGGTACATATGCAGATAGAAAACGGAAAGGTTACACGCATCTCTTCCGCAAGCGGCATCCTGAACTTGCTGCGGAAACTGGGTATTGATCCGGAGCCGGTTATCTGCGGAGGAAAGGCAGACGATTGGGATCAGGAGCGTGAGCAGTGGCACAGCGGTGCCAACTTTTTAGCCATTGCGCCGGGTAAAGTGCTTTCCTATGCCCGCAATATACACACACTGGAAGAACTCAGTAAAAACGGTTTTGAAATAGTAACGGCAAACGAGGTGATTCGCGGTCAATTCGATATTCATGCTGCAGGGAAATGCGTGATCACCATTGAAGGGTCTGAACTGCCCCGCGGGGGCGGCGGTCCACGATGCATGACGATGCCGCTGCTCAGGAAGTAACTATTGGAATCACAGAATATCCTTTATTTCAGCCAGCGTTCGTACAGTATGCGTGGGTTCAAATCCGTCGGGTGATTCGGCTGCCGGGTTAAACCATATTTGTGCGATACGGCTTTGGTACGCCCCTACCATATCGGCATCCCAGCTATCACCAATCATGATGGTCTGATTGCGTCGGGAGTTGGTATTCTTGAGTGCATAGGTGAACATATCGGGATGCGGCTTGTTGATGCCAGCATCTTCCGAAAGAATGATCTTATCGAAGTAGGGTTTCAGTCCCGAGTTTTCAATCTTTTTATATTGTACCTCCCGAAACCCGTTTGACAGGATGTGCATGCGGTAACGGGGCTTCAGGTAATCCAGAAGTTCCAAAGTTCCCTCTATAAGACGTGTCTTGCGGGTTGTACGCTCCAGAAAATCGTCGCTCAGTTTCCTGGCATATTCCGGGTCGTCTATACCGAAAGCCCTTACCGGGGCCAGAAATCGTTCCACAATGAGTTCTTCCTTTCGGATTTCTCCCTTCCTGTACATTGCCCAAAGACGCAGGTTGCCGGGCATATACACATTGTAGTAGTCTGAAAAAGTGGGATAATATTTTGCGTAATCATAATCCAGATATATCTCCTCCAGACATTCCCTGCCGTTGAGGTGAATATCCCAGAGGGTATCATCCAGATCAATAAAAAGATTCCTGTATGTCATTTCTCTAAACAATCACGGAGTGATTTGTATTCACTCCGTGACAGATAATTCAAATTTAACGGATCGGGTTAATTAACTTCTATGATAAGATATTTTGTCAGGCTCCAGAACCGTTGCGTATCGGTAATATGAAATACCAGATTTCCATCGCTTCCTTTTATAAACTCATAAGTTCCTTCGGGATGGGTAGACCACAACTTTCCTTTGGGTGCATACAACGGTATTTCCGTTACTTCACGGATATCGATCTGCAAAAAGTAATCCTTGTTAAAAGTATCTTTCATTACCCTTGTCTGCTGCAGAAAACCACCGGATAGAATCTTCTGATCTTTCAGTTCATTGCCTGTACCGAAAACGTAATAAGCTGTGTGAATCGTCCTGTCCTGCTCCCTGATTGTGGTAGACTGTTGCTGGGATTCATAAGCAAGTGAGGTAACATCCTGGGAGAGCTGCGCAATCTGCTCATCTTTCAGCGAAAGTTGATTTTGCAATTCGGTCAGTCGGACAGCACTTTCCTTCATCTCATTGTTCAACCTGTTGATGGTGTTCTTGAGCGAAGAAATCTCTTTGTTACTGCCACTTTGCTTCTTGTTCAGTTCGTCCAGCTGCTTTTTGTTGCGTTGCAGTATCTCGCTAATCATTTTGAAGTTTTCATTCACACGATCTTTGGTGTCCTGACTCATTTCACCGCTCTGTGCCGACTGGGTGGAAATATAATTTTCCGCCTCTCTGATTTTCGCAAAGTTGGCTTCTACTTCACTAATCACAGTCATCATCTCGGCAGCCTCCTGCTGGGTGCCGGCAGAAAGCATCAGAAGAGAGTCTCTTTGAGCCTGTATTTCCTTATATTCTTTCGATTCTTTTACGTTGGTACACGATACAATCAGTCCAACGATGAGCATAAATAGCCAATTTTTTTTCATAATCTCAATTTTTAGCTTTCTATAAAACAATTAATGCATGAAATAGTTTGATGACGATTATTCTACTTCCCGGCAACCACGATGACAAACTCCCCTCTGGGTGTTTGTTGGGTAAAATGGATGATCAGCTCTTCCAGCGTACCCCTCACTGTTTCGGCGTAGATTTTTGTAATTTCCCTTGATACCGAAGCTCCCCTGTTACTTCCCAAATGCTCTGCAAGTTGGCACAACGTTTTCAATACACGATAAGGTGATTCATAGAAAATCATGGTCCGGTTTTCTTCAGCAAGTTGCTGTAGTCGTGTCTGTCTGCCTTTTTTTTGTGGTAGAAATCCCTCAAAACAAAAACGATCGCAGGGCAATCCCGATTCAACCAGAGCAGGTACAAAAGCGGTAGCGCCGGGAAGGCATTCCACATCAACTCCTGCCTGAATGCACGCTCTCACGAGTAAAAAACCGGGATCGGAGATGGCGGGTGTTCCGGCATCGGAGATCAGCGCCACACAGGTGCCTCCCCTCATCTGCTCTACCATTTCATCGGTTGTTTTATGCTCGTTAAACTTATGATGCGACTGCATGCGCGTTTCTATTCCGTAATGTTTTAACAGGAATCCACTGGTACGCGTATCTTCTGCCAGAATGAGATCGCACTCCTTCAACAGGTTGATCGAACGCAATGTCATGTCTTCCAGATTACCAATTGGTGTGGGTATGACGTATAGTTTCCCAGTCTCCATGTGCAATTTAATGGTTATGCAAACCCTTTTTTTATCACTTTCAGAAAGTCCTCCACCACCGGAGTATCAAAATCCCAGCTGCAATGTTCTCTCAAATAGCTTTCGGCCTGGTCAAAAGTATCAAAAGCATTTAAACGAATCATCATCTGATTCATTTCCTCTCTGTTGTTGTGGAACAATTCCCGTTGAAATAAAAAACGGTCGTTCAGGCTGATGCTGCGTTTCAGATCCAGGGCCGTTGTGGGAGCACCGATCTTATCGTTCAAAGAGGGAACGACCGGTTTTATCTCCTTGTCTGTTTGCTGTGAATCGGTTTGTAATTCTTCAGGAGATAACTCTGTTTTGGCAGCACGTGGATTTCTGTATTCCGGCAACGCAAGACCTTCGGCATAATGGTTTTTTACGGTTTCATCTTCGGCAGTAATCTGTTTTTCGGATACCACACTTTCTTGCACGGGTTTGTTTTCCTGTACAGGGCTATTTTCCTGTACGGGGCTATTTTCCTGTTTCACTTCCGATAAAAACTGTACCAGCTGTTCCATTTGCTGTTTCATTTCTTCGATCTGCAAAAACTCCAGTTCGTGCAGCAAGCGCGAAATCTCCTGGGTTTTGTTGAAAGATTCACTAAAAAATGAGAAAGGCAAAGCGCCGCTGTTCCGAAGAGACAACAAGCGTTGCTCCAACGACCGAATTTCGTGCAGCAACCGGTTGAAGTAATCGTTTCTTATTTCCGACATCCTACAAGTTTTATCATGAAGTTTTAAACTGATGTGGCCTTAAAAAGGCAAAAACAGTTTTCATCATATGCAAAAGTAATCATATTTTGGAAAGTGCCACAAAATCGTCGGGTAAATTTACCAGCCAGAGTCTCTCCGAACTGCGGGTGATGGAGGTATAAAGCCAGCGATAGAAGTTTTCACCCATATAGGCTTGTTGTATGTAACCCAAATCGAGAAATACATTCCTCCACTCCCCGCCCTGCGCCTTGTGACAGGTAACGGCATAGCCGTATTTTACCTGTAACGCATTGAAATAGGGGTTCTCTTTTACTTTTTTATACCGCAATCGTTTCTGGGAAATATCTGCATAATCTTCCATCACGTTGGCAAACAAAAGGTCATTCTGCGCACGGGTGAGACCGGGCACTTCGGTATGCAGGACGTCCATGATTATTTTTGCCTCAAACTCAATATCATAATCACGATGATACAGCAGGACGTTGCAAAAGCGGAAGCCATACATGACTTCTTCGCCTTTGACACGCATCACTTCCACGAACTCTCCATTTGCCAAAAAGTCGAGGTTCTCAAAACCTTCTACCCAGAAATAGTTATTTTTGGTAATCATCAGAATATCTCCCGTGGAGAGCTCCTCTTCCCGGTAGAGCACCCTGTTTCGGATTCCGTTGTTGTAGGCATTCACCCGTTTATTGGAACGTGAAATGACGATGGTCTCCTCCATGCCATCTCTCCGGTAGGCATCGCCAATTTCATCTATCAGCTCTGTGCCGGTGATTCGCTTCACATCGGCAAATCCGTTGATATGCAGTTTCGGATAGTCGCCCGTATCCTCAAACCGCAACGCATTCCTGAGCAGGGTAGCATTGTGAAGTATCCCCGACTCCTCCGCCTGTCGCACGATCTCCGTAAGGGTAGCGTCGGTGACCTGCAAAGAATAGGAACGCAACACCTCCTTGTCGAGAGCAGGACTGTTCTCCTGTTTCACCGGTGGCAACTGGGCATTGTCGCCGATCAGCAACATCCTGCATCCTTCGCCGGAATATACATACTCAATCAGGTCGTCGAGCAGCCTTCCTGTACCGAAGAGGGAGAAATCGGCCGATTCATTGTTAATCATTGATGCCTCATCTACAATGAACAGTGTATGTTTGTGCAGATTTTCGGCCAGCGTGAAGTGGGGAGTTCCTTCGGCGAACTTTTGCTGGCGATAGATCTTCTTATGAATGGTGTAGGCTTGTTGCGCGGCATAGCTTGAAAACACCTTTGCCGCGCGGCCGGTAGGTGCCAGCAGGATGGTTTTCTGTCTGAACTGCGTCATTGTCCTTACCAGACTCCCGATCAGGGAAGATTTGCCTGTTCCGGCATATCCGGTCAACAGGAAAAGCTGATCGACGATTCCGGAAAAAAGAAAATCAACAATTTTATCGAGGGCTTTCTGTTGGTCGTTTGTAAAACTATAGTGGAAATTCTCGTTGATTTTCTCAATAAAGAAACGATTAACCATTTTTTTTGGTAATTTTTCCGGTAAAAGTAGCACAATTATCATTCTTTTTCTAAATTTGTAGTCTAAAATCAGAAAATCAAAATCAAAACAGTATAAACTAAAAAGAAAAAGTCCATGAAAGTTGTAATGAGGGTGCTTTTAGCACTAGCCATTGTTCTTTTAGCGTACATCAGTTGGAGAAGTATCCAGGGGCCCATTGATTTCAATACGGAAGTTGCTAAACGTGATAAGGCTGTCATCCAGCGACTGGTCGACATCCGCACGGCACAGGTTGCTCTGCGTTCCCAGACCGGCGCCTACACAGGCAGTTTCGACACACTCATCAATTTTGTGAAGGATGGCAAAATTGCCACGCTCATAAAATCGGGTGATCTGAGCGAAGCCCAATTGGAAGCAGGAATGACTGAAGAAAAAGCCATGCAGATTATCCGTTCTGGCAACGAAAAAGCCATTAAAGATGCCGGTTTATGGGATGAATCGAAAAATGCTCCCCAGCTGGTGAGAGACTCCCTATACTCACCTGCAGTACAAGTATTGTACCCGAATCGTAATCAATTCAGCATTGATTCACTGAAGTATGTACCTTTTGCACAGGGTGCAGAATTCGAGATGGCAACCGACTCATTGATCACTGCTTCGGGATATCCCATTCAGGTGTTTGAAGCCAAAACTCCTTACTCGGTGTATTTGGGAGACCTCGATCAGAAACTGCTGAATCAGAAGATTCAGGAGGTACTCGACCGTCCCGGAAAAAAATATCCAGGCATGCAGGTAGGTTCACTGGAAGTAGCCAACAACAACGCAGGAAACTGGGAATAACAGGCTTGACAGCCTCAACGTAATATGTTTTTACCGGAAAATATCGATTTAGGACATTCCGACGAATACAATTTATCCATTCGGCTTACGCCGGATGGATTTTCTTTTTATATCTATTCTCCTGCTAACCCATCCATTTTCCACTTTCAGGAGACTTCACTGGGAAATAAGTTATCTTATCTCGACCATATCAAGAAGGTGATTTTTGATCTGGGCTTTTTCAGTCAGGTATTCAATAAAACCACAGTAACAACAGTTTCTGCTCAGTATACCCTCGTGCCCGATGCTTTTTTTGACAAGAAAAAAGTGAAAGAGTTGTTTCATTTCAATTTTCAGGATCCACAGGGCATGGTGTTGAGTGAGGCTACTTTAACAGGTTCCTGGCATGTACTGTTTGATATGCAGGCAGAGGTACATGCCTTTTTACTGCGTAATTTGTGGAATCCGACCTTTCATCATCATATCACGCCACTGATACAGTTGTTTGAGACAGAACAGAAAGATGAGAAGACGAAGAGTTGTTTTGTTGATTTTCACGACAACTACGTCAGCGTCATCTGTTGTGAGGGTAACAGGCCACTCTCGGCCAACACCTTTGTCTGTGTAAACCCGCATGACATCACTTACTATATTGCCAGTGTATGGGAAAAGCTGAATCTCAGTCAGACCGCCGACAGGCTCTGCCTCTCGGGAGACATTGAGACACACAAAACGGAGGTCGACATTTTAAAGAAACTGATTCGCCGGGTGGAATATATCGATCTGCATCCGAAAGTCATGATCACCGAAGCGCAAAGAAGAACGCTTCCCACCGACATCCAGGCTGCCCTATGCGTATAATCAGTGGAAAATATAAATCGAGAAGGATACAGGTACCTTCCAACCTGAAAGCGAGACCCACAACCGATTTCGCAAAGGAGAACCTTTTCAATATTCTGAACAACAGGATAGACTGGGAAGAAACCACTGCGCTCGATCTTTTTTCCGGTACCGGGAGCATTGCACTGGAGCTGGTCTCACGGGGCTGCCCCTATGTGGTAAGCGTGGAACAGAATCAAAATCATTTCAACTTCATCTGTCATGCGCAGGAGAAGCTGGGCGCAAAGGAGCTTTTCCCGGTCAGGGCTGATGTCTTCAAATATCTGCAATCGCTGAGACAGCAGTTTGATTTTATTTTTGCCGACCCGCCCTACGAGCTTGCAGGAATTGAGCAACTGCCGCTCATCATCTTTGAAAAGAATCTGCTGAGGGCAGAGGGGTTGTTTGTGCTGGAACATTCCAAAAAATTCAACTTCTCCCATCTGCCTCACTTTCTGGAGGAACGT